>WAMZ01000120.1 GCA_015522055.1 Candidatus Geothermarchaeota archaeon | reverse complement strand
GCTAAGAATATACGGATTGATAAGTCAGCTTTAGTAAGTCTATCGATCGCCTACATATCAATAGTATTATATTTAGTTTTAGTTGGATAGATAGGTCTAAAAGTCTAGATTTTTAGACTCTAATATAATCTATTTTTATAGACTATATATTTAAATAGGATAATCAATATAAAAATAATTGGAAATTTTAAAAAAGGGTGATGGTTATGAAAAGATTGTTGGCGTTTATGCTTTTGGCCCTGTTTATGATTGGGTTGATTGGATCGGTATACAGCGCATACGCATCGTCTCAAGGATATAGTATACTGAGTGATGATGGGGACGATGATCACGACGAGGGCTCAGAGAGTGGCGGAGGCTCTAGCGATAGCCCTGGGGATAGTGTTGATGAGGAGGAGGCTGTTGAGGAGCATGAGGAGTTCTTGGAAGAGTACTACAGTGAATTAGAGGACCTAAATGAGCTTAAATATAAGGTGGATATGCTCAATGGCTCTGGGTACAATGTATCTGCAATCTATCCGTTGCTGGAGCAGGCTGAGGCGAACCTGACCCTGGCTCTTCAGGAGTACCAGGCTGGCAACTTGGGTGCTGCGTGGAGTTACTTGGAGAGTGTTGATAAATTGCTTGATATTGTTGAGGACAGCGTCAAGCAGCTAGTGAAAAAGGGCAAGATAATGTCAGTGGTTAGCTATGAGGATGAGGAGGACGAGGATGACGACTATATTGAGTATAGCATTGTAGATGGTAATATAACAGTGTCTTCTGAGGATAATAAAGTTGAGTTTGGTGAGAAGCCGAAGATTGAGTTCGAGTATACTAGGAACAATACTGAGGTCAGTTTCTCTGTAGAGGACTTTGTTTTCATAGAGTTCATTGATGAGAATGGTAATGGCAGGATAGATGAGGGTGAGGTGCTTCAGAGGGTATCGTCAAAAGAGCTGATCTGGACGAGGAACTTCACGACCAATACATTCGATAATAATACTGAGATTATAATCACCTACTATACTAATATGAGTGGCTATGAGATCGAGCTGGTAATGCACATATATAAATATAATGTAATTGCCAATACCTCTCTTGGTAATAAGACGGTGACGCTGGTTGTTGATGGCGGCGCTGACCAAGTGAAGTATGACTTCATAGTATATAGTTGGCCTTGGATGAGTAACCAAAGTTACCTAGCGTTGTTCAATGAAGTGGATGTATCTGTTGAGAAGGGTGCTGCATTGAAGTCTATAAACGCCGATGACGATATGATTAGTGTCGACCTGGACTCGGTTGAGATAGTCGTGTCATGGATAAAGTTCGCTACTGTGGATGGTGCACCAGTGAATGTATCGACTTATTATGAGTCGTTGGAGGTTGAGGCCAGCTCAGGCGAGGCTAGCGTGGAGCTGAAGGTCTTTTTCGTATATCCAAACTTCGGTAGCGGTATCTTGGTTCACGATCCCAGTATAGGTGTACTTAAGGAGTTCGCTGCATCGATGGTGCCCCCATTAATTAATCTGGATGTACTGGTGCTCTTCGGGGCCTTCGCCTTAGTTATCGCAGCCGTTGCCACATTACTTGTTAGGAAGGGTTACATAGCTTCTGTTATTTAATATCCCTATCTCCCTTTTTATCCTCCTTTTTAATAATCTATACATAGTCTTGGGTCTGGCATGATGTTTCTGGTTTTAAATCATATGTTTAAGGATTTATAAATAAGGGATGTGGGGTTAGGCTGGGAATAATCCCTCCTTATCCAGGTCTAGTACCCATTCAAGGCCTAGTTCCCTGAGTTTGGCTTGGGTTGGCCTTCCATCCTTCCATCCTCTCTTGTCGTAGTATTCTGGTAGCATCTTGTCTAGCATGACCACCTTCCCTTTTGTCGGGCCTTCTGGCATTGGCTCCTTGAGTAGCCTGTCTGGGAGTGTGTCGTAGTCGGCTCCGTCGCCGAAGCTTAGTACGTTGAATGCTCTTTCTGCGGTGTAGATCCTCTCACCTATCTTCTCTACATCCTCGTTGCTGAGGCTCCATCCTACAGCTGTGTTTATGAGTTCGGTGTATTCATCTAGCCATATCGCGAATGAGGTGAATTTACATAGGACTAGGGAGTCTATTACTCCGAAGACGTTCTGGAAGTGTATCACTAGCTCCGCCTTACCTTCGGTGGAGAATCTATCCACCATCTGGGGGACGCCGAGGACCTCTGGAGCTATTATATATGCTCTTAGGTGGCATCCACCCCTGTTGCTGGTTGCGTAGGCCAGTCCATGTCCCTGGGCTCCCCTGGGGTCATATGCGGGGAGCTCCTGTCCCCTTACGACCATGGCTGACTCTGGTGAGCCATATTTCTGTGCTAGTCTATGGGCTCCCTCTGCTAGATCGTCCCCGATGCCAGATCTATATGCGGTTCTCCACACCAGCTCTACTACGGCTTCTCCATTACCCCATCTAGCGTTTAGGCCTCTAAGCTTCTCCGGGGGTATCTTACCCTTCTCCACGAGTTCGAAGAGTGTCCCTATGGTTACACCCATTGAGATTGTGTCTAGCCCGAGTTCATTACATAGGAAGTTGGCCTTGGTCACGGCATGTAGGTCTCCAGTTCCTGTCTCGGCTCCTAGGGCCCATACAGACTCATATTCTGGTCCTCCACCTTCTCCTGTGAATGTCCCATCCTTCAGTTTCGAGTATCTGGCGCATGCTATTGCACATCCCCAACAGCTCTCTTCTATCGATAGTCTTTTATCAAGGATTTTCTCGGCTATCGCCTCTCCACTTATATTCTCGGCTTCCTGGAAGACCCCTGTCTGGAAGTTTCTAGTGGGGAATATGCCAGAGTTATTTATTATGTTTACTAGTATGGCTGTACCATAGGTTGGGAGGCCCTGGCTTGTCACTAGGCTCTCCTTATGCTTTATCAATGCCTTCTTCACGGCACCCCTGAATGCATCTATGTCTGCTGGGGTGGGCTTCATATGGCCTCTCACGACTATTGCTTTGAGTTTCTTGGATCCCCATACTGCTCCATGGCCTCCTCTACCAGCTGCCCTGTTCTTGTCATTCATTATTGCAGCTATTTTTGATAGGTTCTCTCCCGCCGGGCCGATACATGCTATCTTGGCGTTCTTTGCATCCTCCCCTAGGTCCTCCTTTATTTCCTGGATTAGTTGGTCGGTTGTGGTGTGGACATCTAGGCCCCATAGGTGGGATGCATCCCTTATCTCGGCCTTACCATCGTGGATGAATAGATATATTGGTTTGTCGCTCGCTCCCTCTATTATTATCCCGTCATACCCGGCGAATCTAAGTTCCGGGCCAAATTTTCCACCGCTGTGTGAGTCGTGTACAGTGTTGGTTAATGGGGATTTTGTGACTGAGGCCCATCTACCGGGCTCGGGGGCTCCGGCTACACCTGTAAGGGGCCCTGCTAATACAAGCGCCTTATTATCGGGTGACAATGGATCGACCTTTGGGTTTACCTCTTTCAGCATTAGGTATACGCCTAGCCCCCTGCCTCCAAGCCAGTTCTTGAGTACGTCTTCAGGCATGGATTCGGTGGATACTGTTCCCTTCGTCAGATTCACTCTCAGGAATCTATTCCAGTATGTTCCTGGGGGCATAGAATCACCGGTTGAAAAATAGATTTACATATAAAAGATTACTGATGATAAATTAAAAAATTTTATAAATAGAGGAACTGTTTTAATTGACAATATTATTGGGGTATGTTTAACTTGTTAGGGGTTGGTTGGGTTGGATGGCTTGGTCTATGAGGAGTTTGAGGTAAGGCTTGCTGATGGGAGCCACCCGAGGGAGGTCATGGTCGAGGTTACTAGGAGGTGCAACCTTTCCTGCCTATACTGTTTCAGGGATATGCTTAAGCCTGGGTACCTAATCGATATGGATAAGGCGTTATATGAGCGGTTCTTGGAGGATGCTGTTAGTAGCGGTGTAGAGAAGCTTGCTTTCACGGGCTGGGGTGAGCCTCTCATACATCCCGATATCCTTGATTTTATTGGGCTTGCTAAGGAGGCTGGGCTTAAGGTTCTACTGAATACCAATGGCTTCTATTTGAGTGAATATGGCTATAAGATTGTTGAGCTTGGTGTGGATGAGCTCGTTATAAGTATTGACTCTGATGACGAGGATATCTATAGGAATATACGTAGAGGCGGTGATTTAAAGCGTATTGTGGAGGGCCTTTCAGTCATTAATGATGCCAAGGTGAGCCTGGGTAGGGATAGGCCTTTAATGAAGTTTCAATATACATTGAGTAGGGCTAATATTAATAACTTGTTGAGCCTGGCTAGATTGGCTAAGGAATATAGGGTGAAGGATGTTATAGTCTCGAATATTATTCCTAATAATCCTGTTACAGCGAGGATGCTTCAGTGTCTGGGGGACGGTGGGTGTATCGAGTCTATCAAGTCTATTATGGAGGATCTTACGAGGGTTACTCTAGACACTAATATAAATTTCTATTTGCCTAATATGGAGGTTAGGACTGAGCGTCACTGCCCATTCATGGATAAGTATGCTTTCTATTTGACGGCGGAGGGTGATGTAGCTCCATGTATCTATTATGCCCATGAGTGGCGGCCTATAATTAATGGCATTGAGAGGTCGATATCCCCGGTTAGGTTTGGGAATATAATGGAGAGGAGTATATTGGATATCTGGAGAAGCACCGATTATGTCAGGTTCAGGTTTAATGTGAGGTTTTCCTATATGCCTTCGTGTCTAGACTGTAGTTTGGAGGATGTCTGCTCTATAACTAGGTCTAATGAGTATGATTGTTGGGGGAATTCGCCTACATGTAGCCACTGCCCATATGCCAGGAATATAGTTTCTTGTCCCTTGTAGGTGGTTGGCTTGAGGGTTAAGGTTAAGGTTTTTGCGGTTTTGAGGGATGAGTTGGGTTGGAAGGAGAGGGATGTAGATATCGCGGATGGTGCTAGGCTTAGGGATTTATTGGATGAGTTGGGTAGGCTGAGGGATATCGTCC
Source organism: Candidatus Geothermarchaeota archaeon (assembly GCA_015522055.1). GTDB lineage: Archaea > Thermoproteota > Nitrososphaeria > Geothermarchaeales > JDFR-13 > WAMZ01. The sequence goes on along the minus strand of WAMZ01000120.1, from coordinate 6,675 downwards.
TCGTAGGGGGTGAGCTCCACGAGGATTATAGGATTTTTGTCAACGGCCGGTATATAGGGTTCTTGGGGGGTTTGGATACGGTCTTGTCTGATGGTGATGTTGTAGCTATTTTTCCGGCGATGGCTGGAGGTGTATGGGATGGATATTTCTAGGCTCCAGGAGCTTCAGAAGGAGTTTGATCTGGAATACTTTCCGGGGTTTTGGAGGATAGATTCCGATGCTGATTTCATTAATTCTCTCAAGCATGTGTGTATCGCCTTGGCTGGTGAGGTTGGGGAGTTGTCAAATATCGTTAAGAAGCTTGATAGGAGGCTGATGAACCTAGGCGGGAGTATCAGGGACGATGATTTGGATAGGCTTAGGGAGGAGGTTACCGATATATTTATCTATGTCTTGATAGCTGCGAATCTGCTTGGTATGGATCTAGGCGATGCATATCTTAGGAGGCTTGAGTATAATAGGCGTAGGTTTAGCGAATTCAAATCTCTTTAGACCTATTTACTCAGGCTCTACATGGATTGTTAGGTCTATATTATACTTCTTCTTAACCCTATCCTCGATCTTATCGGCTATGTAGTGGGCCGCCTCTAATGGTGTGTCTGGAGGCATCTTTATAACGATATCTCCATGGTATATTCCCTCTATTATTCTCCTGACCCTGATTCTATCGATATTTATATTTAGTTTGTTCAGCTCATGCTCTATATCCATTACTATCTCCCTCGATGTCTCGTCACTGATTATGCCGATGATGTTCCCTATGCTGTTGTAGACCTCGTAGACTATGAATAGGGATAGTATTATAGCGCCTATGTAGTCTATTATGTAGCTTAGGAGGGCTCCTGATAGGGATGCTGCTATGGTTACTATGCTCTCTATCAACTCGCTGCCTGTGAACCTCGAGTATATCTTGAAGGATATGTCTACACCACGGCTTAATAATATTGATATTAGGTATACCACGAATCCTATTGCAGCCATTACGGGGGCCATCTCCTCCACTACATATGTTTTTCCAGCTGTGTTGATGAGCTCCATGGCAACTATCCCGAATATAGCGGAGTATATGACGACTGTATATATCGGTCCTGCGATGGTGAGCCTGTAGTGGCCGAACATATGGTCCCTGTCCGGCGGCTCTAGGCTTCGCTGGTAGTAGTGGATGATTAGTATGGCTGCGAGTATGTTGCCGAATGAGGTGAATGCATCTACCAGTAATGCCTTGGATCCATATAATACTCCTCCTACTATCTTAATTAAGCCACCCAATATGCTTAGTGCTAGTATTGTGGCGAGCCTAATATTCATTATTTAAGTTATTGGTATCCTAATGTTATTTAACTGTTATGTCCAGCCTGTTCCCCCATCTATCTATGAATACCCTCTCCTCTAGAGCCGCCCTATGCTCCTTCCTCTTGTCCCTAGAGGGGTATCCCACTGGTATTATAGTCTCGAGTCTGTATCGGTTTGGCACTCCTAGTATCTCATTTACCTTGCTGGTTTTTGATGGTGTGTAGGTCAGGCTGGCTAGCCCCTCAGCCTCTATGGCTAGGATTAGGTAGGCTATGGCTATCCATGTTGACTGGCTTGGGTATGGGCATTCTGTATCGCTGTATACTGCTATGAGGATGGGCGCATCCTCTAGGAACGGCTTTCTCCAAGTTATCCCCCTATCCTGTAGCCATTTCTTGAATTCACCCTTGACTCTCTGGTGGAATGGCTTCTCAGCCTCTTCACATGCCTCCCTTATCCTCCTCTTCAAACCCTTGTCCCTTATTATTATGAATCGCCATGGCTGGCAGTTTCTCCCCGATGGGGCTTCTAATGCGGCTTCTATCGCCGTGAGTATCTTCTCGATGGGTATGTCTTCATCCCTTCTATATTCCCTTATACTCTTTCTTCTCCTTGCCAGCATCAGGACTATGTTTTCCCTTTTCTTCATCCCCTGGTCTCACCATGTATCCAGTCTAGGTATTCCTTGTTCCCGCCTACGATGTCGATGGCTATTACTTCCGGGACTTCATATGGGTGGCTTTTCTTTATGGTCTCCGTCAGCTTTTGGAGTAGCTCCCTCCTAGTCTTTATGATAAGTAGTGATTCCTTATCCTGCTCTATCTTCCCCCTCCAATGATATATGCTCTCTATCTCATATACTATGTTTACGCATGCAGCCAGTCTCTCCTTAACCAGCTTTGTGGCTATCCTTCTCCCTGTTTCAGGATCGGGTGTCGTGACATAAACCACTATATACTTGTTATCCATGTTTCAATACCTCCATCTAATTTTAATATTGATTGCTTTAGTGATTAGTCTTATTTACAGGTGTTAATGCAATGTAAATGCTGTGTAAATTTATTCCCAGCGTGCACCCTTTTTAGGCACCATGATTACCCTATCAAACTCCATTACTACACTGCCATCCTGCTTCCTGACTATGTGGTGTATGGAGACTATCCCGTAACCGGGGCGGCTTCTAGACTCGCGCTTATCGGTTATCTCCATGTCTACATATATCGTATCCCCAGGGAACACTGGGCTAAGGAACTTTACATTATTGATGCCGAGCATTATACCTCTATCGGATGTATATCTTGTTGTTAGGCCTATTGCTATGGAGAGGGTTAGGAGTCCGTTAACGACTAGGCGTCCATTGAATGGCGGCCCTGGGTAGTATCTCTGGGTATAGTCTCTATTGAAGTGTATCTGGTTGGTGTTATTGGTTAGTAATGTGAACCATATATTGTCGGCCTCCGTTATAGTTCTTCCCTGCCCTATCCTAATCTCACTACCCAACTCTATATCCTCATAGTATGGTCCATCCTCCATATTGATCAACCCAATTTATCTATAGACTTACCTCCAATATTTTTGGCTCCGGATCCAATTAAGCTAAATATTTCACAATATCTTTATCAAGTCTGATACCTTCTTTATAACGATGTCTGGCTCCTCCTCCCATGTCCCCGGACTATATATTCCCCTATAGTCTACCAATATTGTTAATGCCCCTATCTCCTTTCCGGGTTTTATATCGTATATGGAGTCTCCGACTACAACTCCATATTTAGGGTTTATCTCTAGCTCGTCGAAGGCCTTTAGGAATATCTCTGGGTCTGGCTTACCTCTCTTCACCTTGTCGCCCGGTATTATTACATGGAAGTACCTCTTTATGTCGAGGTGGTTTAGGAGCTCCTCGAGTATATAGCTTGGTGTAGAGGTTGCTAGCCCCATCTTATACCCTCTATCCTTGAGTATATGTAGGGTGTCTACTACGTCTCGGTATAGTCTAACGGACCCTTCCTTGATTAATTCCGCGAATACTTTGTCCTTAGCCTTTCTTATCGATTTATATTCTTTTAGGGCCTCGGGGCCTGCTACTATATTTATTATTGTCTCGCCTGGCAATCCGATTAGGCTGGTTAGTTGGATGGGGTCTATCTCTCTATATCCATGTTTCTCTAGGGCCTTTATCCAGGATTCTACGTGGGCTTCCACGCTGTCTAGTAGTGTACCATCTAGGTCGAATACTATTCCGTGGATGTTTCCTATGGTTATGGTGGCCATTTGCTGGTATACACCAATTAATCTATATTATACTTTTCTGTGATAAAATTGTTGGGTTTCCAGTATGTCGCGGGGTAGGCTATGCAAGGTTCTGGATAGGTATATGTCTATGGTTGAGGGTCTGGATGTATTCTGCGACCGGTGTCTAGAGACTAGGAGGTGGGGTGGGAGCGTTGTATTGATGGTTGTGGATGCGGCGTTCACATCGATTGGGCTAAACTACTTTAAGTCCGTCGTACCCAAGGTGTTCCAGTTTAAGGAGAGCTATGTAGATACGGGCCTGATAACTTCGCTGAGGGATCTTGCCGATGCCGATACCGAGCCTCTAAGGGTTATATGGCGTAACCGTAGGTCTTGGCATGTGGCTAAGAATGTGGCTAGGCGGCTCCTCAAGTTTGGGGATAGTGATAGGGAGATGCTTAGGAACTGGGCTTCATCATCCGAGTTGGATGGATGGAGTAGCGATCCAATAGGTAGTATCAAGGGAGTGGGACTGATAACATATCAGTATCTGAGGATGATGGGTGGGGTTGATACGGTTATGCCTGACAAGATTGTTAAGCGGGTCTTGAATGAGGTGTTTATCGAGGCGGGGTTAGACCCTGTATATGACGATATTGAGTTCATATACCGTGTGGAGGAGGCTGCTAGGGAATGTGGATATAGGCCTATAGAACTATGCTGGATGACTTGGCTTATCCAGGAGGAGGGTGAGAAGATAAGGATGGAAAAATATAGGGATATAATGAGACTGATCTAAGAATCATAAAAAATTGGCTGAAAAAGAAGGGTTATTATATTGATTGAGGCCAACTATATCAGAATTTACTTGGATTACTTGTTGTGGCCTGACGTGAGGGATGTATTTAGTATCTTATATGTATGGATGTTATTGTTGTGGTGTGTTTATCTATATATTTTTGTTTGAGTAATCTATGGTTTTGGGAGTGACTGTTTTTATCTGCTTGGGTTATGAGGGTTGTATTGGTTAATTCGCCTGGTTTGGGGCGGCTTGAGGTTTATCAGAGTATTGGTGTTAGGGCCCCTCCCCTTGGTTTAGCTTATGTTGCTTCTGTTTTGGAGGGGTTGGGGCATAGGGTTAGTATTATTGATGCTCCTACTCTTGGTTTGGGGGTTAGGGATGTTGTTAGGCTTGTTGGGGCTTTGGCGCCTGATTTGGTTGGGATTAGTGCTGTTACTTCGACTGTTAAGTCTGGGTATTTGGTTGCCAAGTATCTTAAACTTGATTATGATAGGGATCTGCCTATCGTGATGGGTGGGCCGCATGTCTCGGCTATGTATTTTGAGGCGCTTGGGACTGGCTATGTTGATTATGTGGTTGTTGGGGAGGGTGAGTTGGTTGCGGTTGATCTGGTTAGGTATCTTGAGTTTGGCCGTCCACGTCTCATGGATATTAGGGGTTTGGCCTATATGGATTCCCATGGATTTAGGTTTAATGGCTATAGGGGGTTTATCCGTGATTTGGATATGCTTCCACGGCCTGCTAGGCATCTTCTGCCTATGGATGCCTATACATTGTTTGATAGGCCTATTAGGATTCTCCATGTAATGGCTAGTAGGGGCTGCCCATATGGATGTATATACTGTGCCACGAGTTATCTATGGGGTAGGAGGTACCGTATTAGGAGCCCATCCTCGGTTGCGGATGAGGTTGAGGAGGCTATAGATAGGTATAATACGAGGGTGGTGGTGTTTACTGATGATGAGCTGACCCTTAGTAAGAGGTGGGTCCTTAGGTTTACCCGGGAGTTGATGGATAGGGGGCTGGATATAACCTATACATGCGGCTCTAGGGTGGATGGTGTCGATAGGGAGGTCCTGGCATGCCTCAGGAGGACGGGCTGCTCAATTATATACTATGGGATCGAGTCCTACCGGGATGAGGATCTGGCTAGGATAGGTAAGGGTGTGACGATAGAGCAGGTCTATAGGGCTGTCGGGCTAACCCATGAATATGGTATAGAGGCGGCGGGCAGCTTCATCCTAGGCTTCCCATGGCAGACATTAGAGGATATGAGGAGGACGATTGGCTTCGCGGTGAGGCTCGGACTGGACTACGCCCAGTTCACGGCGGCAACCCCATTTCCAGGGACCCCCCTATACCACATGGCTAAGAGGGAGGGCCTAATAGAGGTCTGGGACTGGAGCAGATACACCACGCTCCAGCCCGTAATGAGGGGATACAATTTCGGGCTCCCCGATGTAGAGCGTATGCTGGGACACGCCTACAGAAACTTCTACCTACATCCACGACACCTATCCAAAGAACTATCTAGACATAGACTAAAGACCATCCTAGAGATAATATGGAGGAGCCTACACCCACACAAGGGAACCAGCGTACCCCAAGAAGAATATAATAAACAGGACCTCACCGAGATCGAGGCAAAAATAAGGCTATACAGATAGCATATATAACCTTATATACATAAACCAAATATCTCTACAGAAGATGGAAGTATATATCTGCTGGGATCCAGTCTCTTAAACTTCCCCTCAATAGTTGAGATGAGTTCTCCAAGTAGTGTTGGAGACTATGGTTATTTTAAATCCATTCTGACTAAGTTTCTTTAGTGTGGGTATTGAGTCTCTATAGCATCGGCCTAGTGAAAATATGGGTTTCATAAATTGTTTACAAATTTCATTAGGGTTTTTGTGTGGATTAATTTCGGGAGTTGGAAAATATTTATTAATCTCTTTTTTAAAGGCCTAACTCGATGATTCTTTGCTTCATAATTTTCTTTCTCGACTCTAGGCCATATATCTTCAACTTATGTATCTATTAGACCTTTTTTGGATGAGGAGATTGTGTGCCGATGATTGCTTGTCTTAATATGTTAGGGAAGTCTTTAATATCAAAATACTCTATGAGAGTGCCTCCTAGATCAAGTAATATAACTTTCTTCATCTTAGTAAGGACTCAGTCAATTAATATAGAATCGTTTCTATTAAGAACGTTTGTAGGAGCCTGAGTTTATCTAGCTCTAAATCCAGATATGGTATGAGCCACTCATCACCCCTCAATATTATTACAACAACCCTCATATACATCTCCTCCATCTTTCCATGTGTCCTTGTTCTGTATTCAGA
>WAMZ01000119.1 GCA_015522055.1 Candidatus Geothermarchaeota archaeon | reverse complement strand
TTCCTCTAGATAGTTGTTAATATTATACATTTAAATAGCCCGTGTAATAGTATTTATAAGTATCTTATCATATTTGTTAAGTAGTCTTTACGGAGGGTGTATTACGATGGTTAAGGAGAAACCGCATATGAACCTAGTGACGGTGGGGCACGTAGACCACGGTAAATCGACATTAATGGGTAGGCTTTTGTATGAAGCAGGCTTCATTGATGAGAGGATTATTAAGCAGTATGAGGAGGAGGCTAAGAAGCTCGGTAAGGAGTCTTTTAAGTATGCATGGGTTATGGATAAGCTTAAGGAGGAGAGGGAGCGAGGTCTAACTATCGACCTTTCATTCTATAGGTTCGAGACAAAGAAATATGAGTATACGTTGATAGATGCACCTGGCCATAGGGACTTCATAAAGAACATGATCACTGGTGCCAGTGAGGCCGATGTAGCTATACTGGTTGTCTCGGCTAGGACTGGTGAGTTCGAGGCCGGCATCTCTCCAGGTGGCCAGACGAGGGAGCATGCATCGCTGCTAAAGATACTCGGTGTCGACCAGATTGTAGTGGCTATTAACAAGATGGATGACCCAAGTGTAAACTGGAGTAAGGAGAGGTATGAGGAGATAAAGAATGAGGTCAGTAGATTGTTGAAGCAGCTTGGCTTCAAGGTGGATAGGATAAGATTTATCCCGGTTTCTGCATGGACTGGGGATAATGTTACAAAGAAGTCTGAGAATATGCCTTGGTATGATGGGCCTACATTGATTGAGGCGCTGGATGAGTTTGAGGTGCCTCCGAAGCCTGTTGACAAGCCTCTGAGGCTTCCTATACAGGATGTCTATACCATTACTGGTGTCGGAACGGTTCCAGTGGGTAGGATAGAGACTGGTAAGCTGAAGGTTGGTGACACTGTCGTATTTATGCCACCTGGGTTGGTTGGTGAGGTCAAGTCTATTGAGATGCATCACAGACCATTGAACGAGGCGGAGGCAGGTGACAATATAGGTTTCAATGTGAAGGGTGTATCTAGGAAGGATATCAGGAGGGGTGATGTGGTGGGTCATCTCGATAACCCGCCATCAGTTGCAGAGGAGTTTATCGGCCAGATATTCGTTATACATCACCCGACCGCCATCGGCCAGGGATATACCCCTGTTATGCATGTACATACGGCGCAGGTAGCGGTGACCTTCATAGAGCTACTGGCCAAGATCAACCCGAGGACAGGTGAGGTTGTTGAGGAGAACCCCAGTTTCCTAAAGACTGGTGACGCTGCTCTAGTGAGGTTCAGGCCACTTAGGCCAGTGTCGCTTGAGGCCTTCAAGGAGTTCCCTGAGGTCGGTAGATTCGCAATACGTGACATGGGTACGACTATCGCGGCTGGCGTTGTTAAGGAGATTACTAAGAAGGCTGAAGTTAAGATAAAGAAGTAGAGTCTCCATTCTTTCTATATACATCTATACTGTTGGGGTAAGGTTCTAGGACAGTCCTTATTTATATCATTACTATTGGTAGTTTATAGTATTATTCGAAAGACTAATATTCCTGTATAATTCAAAAATTAATATATATCCCTTTATCTACATTTTGGATACGAGGGTGCCATAGATGTCTAGGGAGCTGAGGACGAGGATCATATTGGTAAGTACGAACCACAAAATTTTAGATGAGTTTATGAATCAGATTAAGGAGATTGTGGAGACTACTGGTGCGAAGTATTCTGGCCCGGTTTATCTACCTACTAAGAGGGTGGTTATACCGACTAGGAGGAGTCCATGTGGCCAGGGTTCTGAGACGTGGGATAAGTTTGAGCTGAGGCTGCATAAGAGGCTTATTGATATAGAGCAGAATGAGAGGACTATGAGGCACTTGATTAGGCTTAGGGTGCCTGAAGAGGTATTTATTGAGGTTAGGATTAGGTAATTTTCCCTATCCTATATAAAATCCATATAACTATTGAGACGTATATCCAATAGACTATGTCGTAGCCCGTGCTATGGAATACTTCACTAGCATTTATGGAGTAATTCACCGCTAAATATATGATGGCCGCTATCCTCAAGCCATTTAATATAAATGCGCCAAAAGCACCTACTACAACTATTGCCTTCATCACATTCATTCTTCGCCCTATTTTGAGCCTGTCTCTAGATAATATCCAGTAGAATGTGAGTGTGAACGCTAGATAGAGGAATAGCCCTGTTAGGCCTGAGCATGGCCATCCAATTATGACATTATATAGTCTCAACCCATTCCTTGAGATCTCGACATCGAGCCCGAAGGGGGTATATACACCTTTAACACTATAGCCGTATATGGATAGAAATCCGCCAGCCATGACCATGTTTACATATAGTATTGTCCCTAGATAGTATGGTGGGAGCGCCCGAGTTACGTCTACGAGGCCCAGTATCCCGTATAAGACTAGATATAGATTAGGGAGTAGATAGGTTCGTCCGCCTTTTCCACCTAGGTATGCCGCTGCTATATATGAGGTCCCGAATACTAGGTAGTCTACTGAGGAGTGGATCGACTGTACATGCCAGTAGCTGTAGAGTAAGTGTCTGTAGAAACTGTTAACTATAAATTGCTTGATTAGTAGAGTTGTGGCTAGTGCGATTGGTAATGACCTTGCTAGCCCTAATACGTAGCTATTTATATCTAAATTACCTATCTTGGTATAATTGACTATCATTGGTATACTCATAAGTACATAATATACGAAGGCTCCTCCCCCGATCCAACCCACGCCAAGGATATAGGGATTATTAATTATGTAATATAGTATTGGGATGGAGATGGCGGTAAGTATTACTGTAATAAATTCTGTATCTGTAATTGGTGTCTCTAGCTTTTCCTTTTCAATGGGGGATGCTTTGCTTGGGTGGAGGTAAGTGGGGATTAGGAGGCCTAGTGCCGTTATTATATAAATAGCTTGGGTGATTGTCTTGATTGAGGCTTGGCTTACTTCTTGTGAAAGTGATTGGTGGGGGCTTAATACCAGCTTTTCCCCGCCTCTGGTTACTGGGTATATTTTCTCTAGTGTTAATGCTATATCTGGTGCTTTGTTAGTTATTTTGGCTAGATCGTTCTCTATGGTAACGTCTATGGATTGGCTTAGGTCTGTTGGGAATCCAAGTATTTTAGATATCTTTATTGGCTCGTAGGCCTCGATTTTTATAACGATGTATCTCCTGTCTAGTTTATTGCTATATTTGGATGTATTTAAGATGTATATTGGCTGCACACCCAAGTTGCTTATAGTTATCGTAGCTTCACCCAATTTATCGGTGTCTGATGCATATATTTCTAGGCTCCTAATCCTGCGAATGTATCTATGTTCTAGTGTCTCGAATCCCAATACTAGGTTATGTATCCCCCGATTATCTTGGTATAACTGATTCTCAAACCACAAGTATATGACATAGCTTCCCATGTATTCTATGGTGATGCCGTCCTGGGATACAGTTATATTTACCCCAGTAATGTTTGACCAGTATCCGATATATCTAGGTATAAAATTATACTTTTCTCTCTCTGTGGCTACGTCGATTATTGAGTAGAGAGGTGGACCACCCACGACTATCGTATTCTCTATTACTACAAGTTCTTTTCCAGTGTCTGGTGATAAATAGTATGTGGATGTTTTATATTCATTGGTGGGGGGCCAATAGGCGGGCCTACCCATACTTTTCTCTATAATTATATATTTTATTTGGCGTACCCTAGACACATCCATTAATGTTTCCCAGTTTGCTTTAACCTCCTCATAATTACTCCAGTTCCATTCATAATCTAATTCCTTTATGCTTATATGGTAAGCCCTCCTATCTAGTATGGCCTCGATGGTTGGGTCTATATTCACCGCTATTACATTTGAATTCGGTGGTATTGTATTGGATATAAACTGTTCTAGGCCGGGGTTCTCCTCAATGGATGCTACGCTGTTATATAATGTATATGCGGCGATGAATTGTATCAATATAATAGCTATTATAACTGATATCGCTACTTTCTTGGCTCTGGACGCATCCTCCACCTCGTTATTTAGTGGGAGAAAATATAGGGTCTGGGGGTTTAGTAGAGAGGTCACGTATGCCCCGATAAAGTAACCCTTATCATTTTTTATGGTTCTCCAATGGAGTATCGAGATTGTTGATATGGATGTTATATAGAGGGTTAGGAGCATCGGGTTCTGGATTAATCCATATAAATATGTATAGCCTGATTGGTAAAGGATTATCCCGGTACCTAATACGCCTACCAAAAACTTCAATAGCCTATATCTAAATTTTTCCCGCCTCTCTATGGGTGATATTAATCCATATTCAGGGTTGTTTATAAATAAGGCTGCCTTTAATATCGTGCTTACTCTCTTTCCATCGAATGTGTCGGCAAATAAATATATTAATGGGGTTATGGGGTCGCCTACCATGAATGAGTAGGCATATAGGGGGATCGCCGCTAAAGTCGATGTCCTATATTTTTTGAGGCTGGGTATGAGGGGGATGATGATTAGGCATGTTACCAATATTAATGTATAGAGTTGGGGATGTCCGAGTATCATGCCTATTATGGTTGTTAGTGGGGCTTCTCTATAGGGAGATGGAAATAGGTGAATTATTTTTACAGATGCCCCCCTCCCACCCAGTATTAGGTATGAGTGTAGCTGTTGGGGTGTAATTATTTTTAGTGAGAAGTATGGGAGTAGGGTTAATGTAGTGAGGACTATATAGAAGTATGATGGGGTTTGGGCCGCACTATTCCAGGGGGCTTTTTCCATAAATAATTAGATTTAAAGGAAGATGTTATATATCGACTACATATGTCAATACATGTCTAC
>WAMZ01000118.1 GCA_015522055.1 Candidatus Geothermarchaeota archaeon | reverse complement strand
TTCAGTATTATGTATTCATTTCTATCTATATGCATCAGGAATGAATCTCAATGCATTTTCAACTAAATATTTCTGCATATTTTTATTTGAGATGTGATAGATTCATTGTATGGCTCGGGTGGAATCCATTAAAATTTACTTTTAATAAGATACTTCTTTTTTGTTCTTGGGTTTTCTTTGATATTTCTTGGAGTATGAGGTTAGTTTATGTATGTCTTGGAGTCGATATTTGGACCGGGTGGAAGTTTCCCCTTATTTATGTTGTCCAGTAGGGCTTTCTCAGACTCTGCAATCGTCTTATCGTCATATCCGAAATGTGGTTCTGGTTTAATCCTATGTATCTCGAAAATATAATGTTTCGGTCTACGGTCCTAGGCTTACCTAGCCATACTAATGTAAATTATATTTATCCTCTGGGCCATAAATTCGTGGTAGTGGAGGGCTCATACGGGCGTGATGTAGGAGGATGAATATGCAACCCTAATTATAATCTGCCAGTCTGCAAGGAGGTATACATACCATTTCCTGACAACTCTCCTAATTATTCTCATGTATTAACATTTTTGTTAAAGATTTGGAATAAATTAACTGGATATCCTATAGTGGTAGATTTATCGATTAGGGTAGTTTAGCCCTTTTTGTGGTCGTTTGGCAGTATCAGTGTCATTATGAATGCTACTGTTATCGGTGTGGTTAGGTATGCGAAGTAGGTTGTGGCGCTTCCTATAAAGTATACCGCACCAAGGGTTAGGGCTACCGAGATTGCTCTACTGGTTAGGCCTATGAATCCAGTGGCACTTCCATGAACCTCTTTCTCATGGAACTTCCCTATCCAATCCATTATAATTGCATAGGCGGGCAGCATCAATAGACCACTCACGCCGAGGAAGATGAATAGGAGCTGTGTATTCACCATGAATACGAGTGTTAGGAAGAATGTCGCTATAATTGGTGTTATCATCCTGATATAGATCGTCCTAAGGTTTTTAGGGCATACCCTATCGGGTATAACGGCTACACCAACCAATCCTAGTATGATGGATGCGGCCACCGCGTCCCCAGCGACACCCTCTAGGCTTACGTCTCTGAGGGCTGGCTGGAGCCACGTGGCTAGGTTATCGAATGTCGCTATCCCGAAGCCCAGTATGAAGCCTAGTATCCAGAGGTCTCTACGCCTTATCACATCACCGAATCTCCTTAGGCTATATTCACCCGTCTCCCTCATCTCAACATTTCCAGAGGAGAGTGCCACCATGGCTATGCCTACGACTGAGATTAGGGCCGTGGGCATTAATAGGGTGTATAGGCCTCCAATTGAGTATAGCTCCACGCCTGCCGCTAGTGAGAATACTACACCTAGGTACATGGATAGGCTTAGTATGGATATTATGGTTGTCCTCCTCTCCTCATATAGCTGGGATGCGTATGGGACGAATGCATTCAGTAGGAATGGCTGGCCCACTGCCCCGAATAACTGGCATATGACGAGCCAAATATAGTTGAGTGATAGGAGTCGGCCCGCCGCCCCTATGAATGTGGCTGTACACCCGAAAAGGAACCACTTCTTGAATGACTTGTCTAGCAGTATACCACTTGGTATGGTTAGGATTAGGAATAGAGCCGGGTACATTATGGCTAGGAGGCCTAGGAGCTCAACTGATACGCCGAGCTCATCAGCTGCCTCTGTGAGTACTGGGGAGAAGGTGACCCACATGGCTTGGCTGGCAAATATTATGAGTATAAATCCGATTGTCAATATGGTCTTTACTTGAACCACTGTATGACGACCTCCTTAATCATCTCGACGGCCAGGTCCTCTGAGAAGTATTTTAGGAGTATCTGTATAGCGGATGAGTCTAGTTCGCCACTCTCTATGGCCTTGATTATCTCGTCTAGCCTGCCCTCCTCAATCATCCTAGCTACATCTCCTCCTCTAATCTTTGGAGGCCTCCTTAGGGCTTCCTCGGCATCCCTTAGGAATTCATCTACTACCTTATGGTGTATGGGGGATATCGTTAGATGTATATTGTCTGGAATCCCATACTCCTCTATCCCTCTTTGTAGATGGAGCTGCCAACCCATCTCCTTAAGGTTATTGACGAAGCCCAGTAGATCAACATCACTATAGAGTGATAATATACTGCTCTCCACCGGCCCAACGCTCTTAAAGCCGAGCCTACTCAAGCCCTCGAGTATCCGGTTCCTAGCATCCAATACCTTTGAAGCCAGCCTCCTATAACCCTCTTCCCCAAGATATTTTATTACTGCATACGCGGCCGCGAGTGGCCCCTCAGGCCTCGAGGATAATACAGCCTCATTGACGAAGATGTATCCACCCGAGGAGACGTCGACAAACATGGAGTACTTCTTATAATCCGGGTTTCTAAACAGTACTATTGAGGCTCCCTTGGGTGCATATCCATATTTATGGGCATCAAGCGATATCGATGTAACACCCTCAACCCTAAAATCATATAAGGGTAGCTTCTCTCCCAGCTCCTCGAAGAAGGATAGGATGAAGCCGCCGAGGCATGCATCTACATGGAGCCACACCCCCTTCTCACTCGTTACCTCGGCAATATCTTTAACGGGATCTATAGAGCCATATGGCCAATTCGGGGCCGACAACGCCACCAATGCAGTATTATCACTAATATTTTCGTTGAATGCGTCGACATCCGCCTTCGTATCAACTATCGGCAGCCTCTTAACCCTCAGACCTAGATAGTCGGCTGCCTTTAGGAACGATGGGTGGATAGTTATAGGTGCAAGTAACTCGGGGACATCCACCTTACTTCTCCTCTTCCTGAAATGATCCCTGGCCGCCTTAACCGCCAGCATTATACTCTCTGTGCCACCAAATGTATATGAGCCTACGACATTATCATCGCCACGCATAAGCTTCTTGGCATAATTTATTACCTCTTTCTCAAAGTATATAACGCTCTTGAATACGGTGAAGTCGAGCATGTTCTTCTCACTATACCTCTTCAACGCCTCAATAGCCACTCTTCTTAGGTTTTCATCACCTGTTTCATAGACATATGCGAATAGTTTTCCAGTATGGGGATCTAAATCCTCTTTCTGGAGTGATTCTAGGATTGAGATCACTTCATCTATATTCATTAATAAAGTAATTGTTTCGATAACTGTTAAAGTTTGCTTTTGAGAGTGGTTAGATACGATTGTCCATTGTATTATTTGGTTTTTATGGGTTTGGTGAGGCTTTCTCCCATAGCATGTTAAACATTAGGGATAATGATTTTATTAGTCCCCGATTTGTGGTTACAGCGGCCTCCCTATACTCGAATGGAACATCCTTCTCCTCGACTAGGAATAGAGCCCGTCCATTATCACTGGGGTCAATTATACATCCTCTAAGGGGTACTTGTTGAGTAAACCTTATATGTATCTTGTTGCTAGTATCGTCTCTAAGCATTTTAAGTATATCTTCCTGTATCTTCCTCTGTCTCCTTGTTAATTCATCAGGCTTTCTGAATAATATTTTTATCTCTACGCCTCTGTCTAATGCTTCCAATAGTTCTTTCCTTATCCTTGGATAGTATTCGAATGCTTGTGTGAGTATCATAATTTCACGCTTGGCTTCCCTATATAGTGTTTTTGTCTCTTCTTCGGATGCATTTCCTACGCTTATTATCCGTATTAAGGGTGATGCTTTTCTCTTCTCCTTACCTCTCAGATAGATGTGGCTGGATTCTCTTAGTAGCTCACTACCTATTCTCTCTATCTTTGAGAGGGTTTCCTCATATTGCCTTCTATATCTCCCTATGATCCTATTTATTAATTCGTCTGGTTTTAGTGATATGTATATCGATGGTCTACCCGGTCTCTCCTTTATAAGTCCTAGGCCCAGCAGTTTGTTTAGCACTACGTATGTTTTTGGAGCTGGGACGCGGCTTACCCTACTTAGTTCTAGGGCTGATGCCTCACCTAGGTACATTAGGTATGTCAGTATGGATGCCTCGTACTTATTGAACCCCATATCCATAAACCTATCTATGACTTCATCTATCGATCTCATGATTTTTTCACATCATTTTTTAATAGTCGATTAATTCTTCGAGACATCTCTAAAATTTTTACTAAGTCTATATCCTAGTAATATTGAATTTATTTGATCACCTAATTTTTATATTTCTTTAGCG
>WAMZ01000117.1 GCA_015522055.1 Candidatus Geothermarchaeota archaeon | reverse complement strand
CTACCAATGTTATAAACGTCATACTTTAGCCTACCCTTAATAAGTAAATTATATAAATGTATGGTTGCATTGGTAGCGTCATCGATATAGATATAGCTTTTTCTCTGGGTGCCGTCACCCAGTATCTCTAAGACTGTCGGATTTTCATATAGTTTACGGACGAAATCGTATACTACCCCCCTAGTACCCCTTCCACCAACCACATTCGCATAACGAAGGATCAAAAGCTTTATACCATAGAGTCTTGCATAGGCCTTAAGTATATTTTCACAAGCCAGCTTGAACCCCCCATATATAGATATCGGCTCCATATGGTGATAATCCTCTGGAGTAGGTATTGTACTAGCCTCCCCATATACAGTGCTACTACTAGCGAATACCAGATACTCCACATCATACTTCCTCACATTCTCAACAACATTATATGTGGCGAGAACCTCATCCCTAAAATGCTTATCAGGCTTGTAATAACTCTCCCTAACACTCGGGTCTGCAGCGAAATGCATTACCACACCAGCGTCCTTAAAAAATGGGTGCCAATCCTCTGGATACCTGAGATCAGCCCTAAAATAATTAAAATTCTTCCTACCAATATTATGGACGATATTCTCCTCCCTACCAGTGGAGAAATTATCTATTATAAATACATTCTCACCAAATGACAGGAGCTTATCGACAAGATGGCTACCGAGGTAGCCAGCACCCCCTGTGACTATAACTTTCATGGAGATAACCTCACCATGGAATATCAATAATTAAATGAGTAGATCCAAATTTAAATTTAGCCTGATATATGGTCTCGCCCCAAACTAAATATATTCTTGGCCCACAACAATAATATTAAACAAACTGGTGATAACATTGATCCCAATATCAGTACCCTATATTACTGAGGAGGATGTTGAGGCAGTAGCTAAGGTACTAAGAAGTGGCTTCATAGCATATGGGCCTAAGGCTAGGGAGTTCGAAGAGCTATTCGCATCATATGTAGGAGTCCGGTATGGTGCAGCGGTCTCAAATGGTACAGTGGGTTTATATATTGCTCTAAAGGCACTGGGGGTCGGTGAAGGAGATGAGGTGATAACCCCCGCATTCTCATTCATCGCAACAGCAAACACAATATTGCTGGCCAACGCAAAACCCGTCTTCGCAGATATCGACCCAGAGACATATACCATCGACCCTGAAGATGTAGCTGAGAAGATTACCAGTAAGACAAAGGCCATAGTATTGGTACATCTGTATGGCCATCCCTGCAATATGAAGGCATTCATGGAGCTGGCTGAGGACCATAATTTATATTTAATCGAGGATGCGAGTCAGGCCCATGGAGCCGAGTATAATGGGAGTAAGGTAGGTGGGTTGGGAGACATAGGGGTATTCTCTCTATATGCAACCAAGAACATGACTACTGGTGAGGGCGGAATACTGGTTACCGACGACCCCGGGATAATTAAAAAGGTAAAGTATTTAATGAATCACGGTCAAGAAGGTAAATACAACCATGTCGCTTTAGGCTACAATTTCAGGATGCCGGATATATTGGCGGCTATGGGTATAGTGCAGCTAAAAAGGCTGGACATGTTGAACGATAGACGGCGCCAAAACGCATATTACTATAATAATAGGCTTAAGAAACTAGATTCAGTAATTACACCATATGAAGATAGGTCTGTAAAACATGTATATCATCAATATGTCATCCGCGCCTCCGATAGAGATGGCTTAAAGAAATACCTTGAGGAGAACGGGATCCAGACAGATATACACTATCCTAAGCCCATATATAGACAGAAATTATATGTAGACCTAGGCTATGGAGACATCAAGCTGAAGAATAGTGAGGAGGCCGCGAGGGAGGTCCTATCCATACCAGTACACCCCTACCTAACGAAGAGGGATTTAAATAAGGTCGCGGATAAAATAATTGAGTACTATGAGTCGAGGTAGGAAAGTATTTATACATCCATCCGCACATGTATCGCCAGATGCATATATCGGTGAGGGTACTAGGATATGGCATGAAGCCCAAGTTAGGGAGGGCGCAAGAATCGGGAAGAACTGTATCTTAGGAAAATGTGTATACGTAGGTAAAAATGTTGTGATAGGAGATAACGTTAAGATCGAGAATAGGGCATCAATATTCCAGGGAGTACATATAGAGGATGATGTCTTCATAGGCCCCCACGTCGTATTCACCAACGACTTAAGGCCAAGGGCATTCAGTCAGGACTGGAAGATTGTAGAGACCTACGTCCGGAGAGGAGCATCAATAGGGGCCAACAGCACAATAATATGCGGAGTCGAGATCGGCGAGTATGCAATGGTGGGGGCTGGCTCCGTCGTGACCAAGAATGTACCTCCCCACGCACTGGTGTATGGGAATCCAGCCAGAATAAGGGGCTTCGTATGTAAATGCGGAGAGAAGCTGGTGAGTAAAGAGGAATATATGGAATACGTATTGATGATATGTGAAAAATGTGGCGATAAATATGAAATACCTATAGAACATTATAGGATGATCGAGAAAGGCTAGGCGTTAATTTACATATTTTATAGACCTAATAATCCTCAATACATCGATAGCATCCTCAACGGGGACCGGTGAAGCCCCACCATCCAACAAATAATTAATAAACATCTTCAACTCGATGTAGAGCGGCTCCTCCTTATGGACATGAACCTTGACGCGCTTAGTCTTGAAATGCCTCAGGAATTCCTTGAAGTCCTTCCAGCTACCAGTATACCTCCTATCTAAAATCCCCCTATATGTATACACTTCCTGATTCAACAAATCCACCTCAACCATCCTCTCACTACAGAACATACTCAACCTCCTAATCTTAACAGGCGATAACCTGCCTACAGTAACGCGCCCATATCCCCCAGAGTCCAATAATAAAGTTATATCAGCCTGGTCCCAACCAATACTATAATCAAGCTTCTTTAAACCGATAGCATATGCCTCCCTAATAGCAGCGCCAGACAAATATTTCACGATATCTATGTCGTGGGTCGCCAAATCATCGACCACATCAATATTTAATAGCCTAGGTAGACCTACCCTCATCGTGGATAGAGAAATGATTTCACCAAGTTCACCGGCATCAACCATCTCCTTAACCCTCATGACAGCCGGATTGAATCTCTCGATATGGCCGACCATAACCTTGACCCCATCATCTCTAATTGCATCATAAATTCTATATGCAGACTCAAGCGACTCGGCGATAGGCTTCTCCATCATAAAATGTATACCACTTGAACTTAATTCCAGAGCGAGCTCCAGATGCAGCTCAGTTGGGACAGCGACGGTGGCGAAATCAGGCTTCTCCCTCCTAACTAACTCGCGGAAATCCCTATAAAATCTAACATCGTATTCTCTGGCCAAAGCCTCTTTATTGGGATCGATATCCGCCGCCCCAACAATCTCAATAGGAAGACCCTCCCTAGCCAGCCTAACCAAATTTCTCAAATGGTGCCTCCCCATGTAACCCAGGCCGATCACACAACCCTTTAACATACAGGTTCCCCAACGTGCCTAAGGCATATATGCAAGATAATCGACTATAACATCCTTGATACTATTTCTCCAAGCATCACCTATAACTATCAGGACCGATATCGCCTCAACCCTCGCCTTAACCTTAGCCAACATATCAACAATGGCCTTATGTGTAGCACCAGTCCTAATTACGTCATCGACGATCAAAGCCCTATAACCCTTCCTAACAAGGGACCTAGGGAGATATAATGGCCTGACCCCACCATCCTCAGTATAAATTACACCCTCGATATACTTGTGGACAGCTGTCTCCTTATAGTCCTTGATAATAGCTAGATTACAATCCATATAATTAGCCACCAATGTGGCAAATGGAATACCGTCGGCAGCCGGGGATAGAACCACATCTATCTTACCTATGTATTTAGCCGCAACCCGCTTTGCAACAAGATCCAGAAACTTAATATCACTAATCAATTTCTGATTATCAATGAAACCACTCTTTGTATCATATCTAACTCTATCCAGTATCTCCCTCTCAAAATCTATGACATACTCCAGCTGCGATATCAATCTATCCATCTTATCACCACCAGGTATAACATGGCCATGCATATACCTACTTAATGCCGCCGGAGACTCGCCCAACTTACTAGATATATCGTTCCATGTAAGCCGTTTCTTAGCCAGCCTCAGCAACTCAATAAAATATAGAGCCTTTATTAGGTTAATGTATCTCCTCATTTCTTAACATATAAATGTTAAATTACCATTTAAAGCTTTGCATAAGTTTTATAAACACATAAAGAAGAGGAATATATCGTATTTATTTAACATATTCATGTTAAAAAATTGTTAAATCATTACCAAGAATTTACATATACGTTTAATGAAGGTGGATACCAATGTCCTCGAGAAGGGATTTTATAAAGTTAGCTGCGGCTGGTATAGCCGGATTAGCTGTTGGAGCTGGGGCAGGCTACTATTCAGCACCTAAAGAAATTGTCCAACCCACTACTCAGGTTAAGGAGACGCTCAAAGCCGCATGGATATATGTAGGGCCTGTAGGCGATTATGGCTGGACCCATGCACATGACGTCGGTAGGAGGGAGGCCGAGGCTGCTTTCGACTGGCTCGAGACCGATTATGTAGAGTCTGTAAAGGTTGGTGAGACTGAGGAGGTTATTAGTAGATATGTTAATCAGGGGTATGACGTTATATTTACAACAAGCTTCGACTTCATGAACCAGACTTACAACGCCAGTGTGAATCATCCAGACACGATATTTTTCCACTGTTCTGGATATAGAAGGAATAAGAATATGGGCACCTATTTCGCAGACTTCTACCAAATCTATTACCTAAATGGGCTAATGGCCGGTGCACTATCGAAAAGTGATAAGATAGGGTATGTGGCTGCCCACCTAATCCCTGAAGTAATTAGGCATATAAACGCATTCACAATAGGGATAAATGAAGTAAATCCAGGTGCAACCGTCTACGTAATCGAAATCGGGGCATGGTATGCCCCCGACCTAGCCAGGGAGGCGGCTGCGACACTAGTAGAGCAATTGGGATGTGATGTACTGGCCTTTACTGAGGATACTCCAAGTACAATACAATATGCACAATCCTATTTTGAAGATAATGGCGTATCTATACCTGTATTCAGCCACTACAGCCCAATGTATGAATACGGCAGAGATGTCGTTGTTAGCGGCCAGATCGTGAGATGGGGAATCCTATATAAAGATATACTTGCTAAGGTATATGCAGGCCTATATACCAATAAGAACCTCGAAAATGTTGATTACTGGTATCTCCTCGACTCAGGGGCGGTGGATGTGGGTGCCCAGTCATATGATGATGAGCTGTGGATAAACCCCAAATACGTAAGTATATTCAACAACATCAGCGTCACAGACAAATTAACTGGAGAAGCCGTATCACTACAACAGTTAATAGAGAGGAGATATAGCCAGATGAGAGATCCAAATCTAGCATTCGACCCATTCACAGGCCCATTATCGGGAGTCATGTGGGTGGAGCAGGGTGGAGAGGTCCTCGGCCACAAATATAACAAAGGAGATATAGTAAAGGTACCTGAAGGGGTAAGGCTAGGCCACGACGACCTCTGGAACATGGGATGGTTCCACGAGAATGTAGTTGTTCAGGAATAGAGAGGTAATTGGATTGGTGGGCTCCACACCCACACAACTATTTATAAATGGTTTAAGCAAGAGATTCGGCCCAATCCACGCATTGAAAAACGTATCCATAGAGTTTAGAGGAGGAGAGATACACATAATCCTTGGAGAGAATGGAGCCGGTAAAACTACATTAGCAAAGATATTGTCAGGCATATATAGACTCGATGAGGGCGAAATAACGATAAATGGAACACCAGTAAAAATTAGGAACACTAAAGACGCCTTGAGAAATGGGATAGCGATAGTGAGCCAATATCCAAAGCTGATCGAGGAGATGACTGTTGCAGAGAATCTATTAATAGCCCTCGATTACTATGGTCCACTAACCACCCCGAGAAGCGTGATCGAGAGAGCCGTTGAGCTAGCAGATAAATATGGGCTCCACATCGATATGGATAAATACATATACAGCCTCTCATTCAGTGAAAGGCAGAGGGTGGAGATACTAAAGGCACTACTACTCAATCCATCCGTCCTAATCCTAGATGAACCCACAACACTCCTGACGCCCAATGAGAAGAGGGGGCTCTACAGATTCATCGAGATGCTAAAGCAGGAGGGAAAGATAGTTATAGTAATTACTCATAAAATAGATGAAGCCCTGGAGATCGGTGATAGAATAACTATCCTACGGGATGGTAAAGTAATAGTAAGTCTCCCTAAGGAAAAACTGACAAAGGATATGATTATTAAGTACATGTTCAGTGATGGGGCTGAAGAGAATAAATACAATCAAATATTCATTAGGCGGGATGCGAGTAATAGAAATGCGGTGTTAGTAGTCGAAGGGGTCGATGTAATCGATGACTATGGATATATTATCCTAAAAAACGTGAACCTCAAGGTATTCGAGGGCGAGATAGTTGGGGTCGCTGGCATAGCTGGAACCGGCCTAAAAGAACTAGGTGAATCCATCTACGGACTTAGAAAAATAGCCAGGGGCCAGATAGTTATCAATGGCAGAAGTGTAAGTTATATGAAGCGGGAAGAAATAGCCAATAATGTGGGATTTATACCAGATAATATTGTTAAGACATTAGTATTGGAACTTGAGGTTGAGAAAAACTTCAGGCTAAAGAAGTCTTTATGGAGCATAACCCTGGATGCCATGGAAAGATACATAAATAAATTCAGGATAAAAGCCGAGTCACCAAACCAGAATACAGGTACATTATCAGGTGGAAATCTGCAGAAGCTGGTGGTCTCAAGGGAAGTTGCTCTCAAGCCCAAGTTATTGATAGCGACGAACCCCACAAAGGCACTAGACCATATTAGTATCAATGTCATACATGGAATCTTTAGAGAATACGCCTCCAACGGCGGTGCAGTATTAATTTTAAGCGAGGATATTGATGAGGTGCTGAGGATAAGTGATAGAATATATGTAATATCTAACAATACAATCAAGCCGGTGGATTCAAATAAAGATGCCAGAAAGCTCATGATGGAGTTATTAACCTGATACGGCGTAGGTAATTTCTATGAAGCTAGTTGTTAGGAGGAGATTCTATAAACATACCTACCTAAAAATAGTATTAACGGTGGCTGCGATAGGATTAACCCTTTTAATATCTATGGTGATCTTATACTTAGCATCGAATATACCTCCAGAGGATTTTATATACGCTGTATACATGGGCTTGATTGATCCATCCACACTCAGATATTTAATCCCCCTAACCCTCTGCGGCCTAGGCCTAACACTCCCATATAAAGCTGGTATATGGAATATAGGTTCGGAGGGACAGCTCCTATCTGGAGCCATCATAGCCACATATATAGCCCTTTACATCTACCCGACGGACATAAACCCAATAATTGGAATACCATTACTATTAATCGCGTCATTCATGGCCGGAGCAGCCACAGCCCTAGTGGCAGGATTCCTAAAAGCTAGATACAACCTCAATGAGATACTATCAACATTGATGTTGAACTATATAATAATTGGTCTAGGTAATTACCTGGTATACGGCCCATGGAGAGGGGCCACTCAATACGGTTATCCGAGGACTGATATAATACCTAGTCAATTATGGATAACAAACATCGAGATACTAGGGATACGTATAAACATGACATTAATCATAATAATACTCGCCTCAGCCCTAGCCCTCAACTATATAATTAAACATACTAGATTTGGCTACGATATCACGGTATATGGCCTTAATAGGGATGCAGCGATATACTCCGGTATATCCCCGGAAAAAGTCATAATACTAACTATGTTAATAAGCGGGGGACTAGCCGGGCTAGCTGGCGCAGGTGAAGTATTAGCAATACATAGGCAGTTAATTAGGGTGCAGGATGTTTCAGCCGGATATGGATATATGGCGATACTAGTTGCCTGGCTATCCAGGATGGACCCCATGGCAACCATTTTATCGGGCTACCTCGTCGCAGCCTTAATATCGACTGGTTATACACTACAAATCCTTGCCGGCCTAACAATAGGGGCAGTCAACCTATTTATCGGGGGGCTACTCGTATTAGCCACAGCCCTCGACTTCCTACTAGAATATGAGGTGGAGATTAGATGGTAGGGATAGCCGAGGAAATTATATCTAGGATGGTGGTGGCATCAACCCCCCTGTTCCTCGCGACGTTAGGCGAGATTTATACTGAGAGGAGTGGGGTAATTAATCTGGGTGTCGAGGGATTATTTGTATTAGGGGCATCCATATCATTTACGGCAACTATAATTACCGGAGACCCCTACATCGCATTACTTGCCACCATCGTATTGGGCTCAGTTATAGGGGGGATACATGGATTCGTCTCAACCTATCTCAAGGGAAGAGAGATATTGTCTGGCCTAGCTATAACCCTATTTGCATATGGACTCGCCTCAATACTTGGAAGGCCCTTTGTCGGCCTAAGCCTACCTACTAGGATAAACCTAGCCAACAACTATATTTACCTCCTAATAATCAACATTCTACTGGCTATACTATCTTGGACTATATTATTCAAGCTAAAGATCGGCGCAATAATTAGGGCGTGTGGCGAAGACCCTTCATCGGCTTATGTAATGGGTGTGGATGTAGACAAGGTCCGTCTAGCAACTACTATGTTGGGGTCGGGCATTGCGTCCCTAGCAGGAGGAATCTATACACTTGGATATATACAAGTCTGGACTGAGGGGGCTGGGATGGGATGGGGGTGGATAGCTATAGCAAACGTAATAGTATCGCTATGGAACCCCATACTAGCCCCAATATTCAGCCTAATATACGGTGGAATAAACTCGATGATATGGCTCCTCCAACTCCCACCATACAATATCAGCCCATATCTCCTAGGCACCACACCATATCTAATCACCCTCATAACACTATTCATAATAGTTGCGACACCCATAAAGAAGTATGTAAAGCCTCCAGCAGCCCTAGGAATAAAGTTTGAGAGGGAGGAGAGGACTATATAATAAAGTATCTCCCAATAGAATATGGGAAAGATATATATCCATGCTATAAAATAATTTATACATAATCCATACATCTAAACAAGGAACCTAATCATTTAAGCAGGGTGGTAAACACGTTACACCCAGTATTTGCATATGTAATAACAGTCATAGTAATAATCGCAACCCTACTTCTCTATAGAAAAATACATATATCGTTGATGGCCGGGACATTCCTATATGGATTCCTAACCCTGGAGCCCCTCCAAATACTCGAGGATACGGTGAAGGGGTCGACAAATATACATACCATGAGGCTCCTAACAGCGATTATACAAGCATTATTTATCGCAGCTATATTAAAAGAAAGTGGTGTGCTCGACGACATAACTAGGGGACTCGTAAGTATAAATATGAGGTTCGCTGCATTCGCTATACCAGCACTAATAGGTTTGATACCGATGCCAGGTGGGGCATTGGTCTCAGCCATGATGACCTACGACCTTTACTTCAATGACCTTAAGATGGATAGGAGCCAGGCATCCTACATAAACTATTGGTTCAGGCATATATGGGTTCCAATATGGCCGCTATACCAAGCCATCATACTTACCGCCGCCCTACTCCAAACATCAGTTTATCAGGTTATAAGTTACACATATCCAGCGGCCATAGCCGGCATATCAATAGGAATAATATATGGATTATATATACAGAGACGGACTAGGGGAATAGAGGGCCGCGGCGGGAGTATCTTAGATTTCCTAAAGCATGTCTGGATATTTATAGAGATAATTTTCCTTACCATCATCCTAAAAATAGATATATCAATATCGCTATTCATAACACTGGCTACAGTGGTTGCTGTCTATAGACCCGGTAGACAAGAAATTAATAAAGCGCTTAAGACAGCGCTTGACCCTAAACTGCTACTAATCATATTCCTTGCAATGATATTCCGCGAATTTATAGTGACCAGTGGAGCCGCCCACTCAATGTATCAACTACTAAGCGATTATAATATAAACAAGTATCTAATAGCCTTCCTAATTCCACTTTCAATCGGTATTGCGACAGCTGGCGAGTTCGTCTTCGCGGCGATAGCCTTCCCGATATTACTACATTTAATATACATGCCAACGGGGGCCATAGACCCCACTACATTATTAATGGGCTTCACCGGCGGCTGGATAGGGGTGATGCTATCACCAGCCCATCTATGTATCTTCCTAACTGTTGAATATTTTAAGGCAGATGTAGTAAAAACATTCAAGCATGTATATATATCGGCTATAGCCACAGTCGTACTCGTCGTGATCGGAGGCTTCCTACTCTAACTCACTTAGAACCCTCGTCGCATCCCGTGTAAACCTATAAAGCAGGTTATATAGGTCAATCGACACTTCATACACTTTATCCATAATCTTTTTATATAGTTTAATATAGTGACGTAAGATTTCTATGGTTTGTATTTGGCCCGTCTCCCCCCTATAATTAGTGATAGGCTTTAAATAGTCATCTATATCTATGCCTGTAATAGGCTCCAAAGTCATTTCTATAACCATACTGGTCTTTACCTCTGACAACATCCTAACCCGCTCGTCAACCCCACTGATGAAATCCATCAATATATTAGGTGCATCATCCTTTGCTGACTCTAATATTGATCTGGCCGTATACTCCTCAACCTCGATAATCTTATTAATCAACTGACTCAACGTATATTTCGACATGCTAAGGCTACCACCATCTCTCTATAACAACCTTGGTATCGGTGAAGAAATGGACCGATGTTATCTGGCCATGGATGACGCCGAAGAAAGACTCCTTCATACCAGCAAATGGGTAGAAAGCCATGGGGGCCGCGATACCAACATTTATCCCTATATTCCCAGCTTTTATCCTCCGCCTAAACTCTCGGGCCACTCTCCCACTAGATGTGAATATACTTGATGCATTTCCATATATTGTGCTGTTGGCCATTTCTATAGCCTCATCGAGGGACTCCGCCTTGATAATGCTGGCTACGGGTCCAAATATTTCCTCCTGGGCTATCCGCATATCAGGAGTGACGTCCTCGAAGATAGTCGGCCCTATAAAATATCCATCGGGGTATCCATCGACCACAGGGTTCCTACCATCCAGAGTCAGCCTCGCACCCTCCTCCAAACCTATCTCAATATATCTATGAACCCTCTCCAAAGCCTTTCTGGATACTAGAGGCGTCATATCTACATCCTCATCCAATCCATACCCAAGCTTCATGCCTTTAGCCAGCTCAACAAATTTAGGAACTATCTTTTGATATGCATCACCGACAGGAACCAATACAGCGTTGGCGAGGCATCTCTGCCCGGTATTACCGAAGAAAGATGATATTAGGTTAGTGGCAGCCCTATCCATATCTGCATCAGGCATCACAACAGAATAGTTCTTTGCACCAGCCTGCAGCAATACACGCTTACCATGTCTACCAGCCAATTCATATATCTTCCTGGCTACCGCAGTCGAACCCACGAAAGCAACTCCCTGTATATCTGGATGGGTTATCAGCCGCTCACCAACCTCGGCCCTACCATATACGACATTAACCACACCGGGGGGAAGCCCAACCTCATCCAATAACTTATTAACCCAGTAAAAAGGTATAGGGGTGATCTCACTGGGCTTTATAACCACCGTGGCACCTACAGCCAATGCATAGGGCATAAACCAGAATGGAACCATCACAGGGAAGTTGAATGGAGATATGATAACGAATGCCCCCAAGGGCTCCCTAACAACATATTCATCTATAGATGGCGCAACTTGGTCAAGAGCCTCACCCTTAGCCAAGATATATGCAGCACCTATAGCGGCCTCAACATTCTCAATAGCCCGCCTAACCTCTCCACGTGCCTCGTCAATATGCTTCCCATGGTTCTGGACAATAATTCTTGCAATCTCCTCCTTATGCCTCTCAAGCACCTCCTTCATCCTAAACAGGTACTGAACCCTATTAGGGACCGGTACATCCCTCCAACGCTCAAATGCTGCTACAGCGGCATCAACAGCCTCGTCAACCTCCTCAGGCGTGGCGAAAGGCACCCTCCCAATCGGCTTATCCAAAGCGGGATTCATAACCTCCATAAAATTATCCGACTCGGATTTCCTAAACTCCCCATCGATATATAGCTCGACATCCCCATAATATTCCTTAACCTCCTTTAGAAGAGCCATACTACCCACCGAGAATTATTGACAAAATTTATTAATTGGATATGGATTTAAATAAGTGATTCATATTTAGACATATTTTAAAAAAATATATTTCTAGGAGACCAATATTTATCAGATGGCCGTTATTCCTCAAACAAGATTCTACTATCCTCCTTAAAGATCTCGACAACAGTTATAGTATTGGTTCT
>WAMZ01000116.1 GCA_015522055.1 Candidatus Geothermarchaeota archaeon | reverse complement strand
ATATTGAGAAGGCGACCCCGGAGAAGCCGAAACCCCTAAGGCCGGGATTTGCAAAGGTTATGAAGGACCACGACACGAGGGTGGATGAGAGGATTATAGAGATTAGGAGAGCAAGTCTAAACTCAGCCCTAGACTCTATCGACTTATATAGTAGGTAGGCTGGTACAACAGTTACAAAATATAGGAAGAAGTTGCTGGCCATATGCCCCCACTCAAAGTGCACAAAATTCGATAAGTAGAAACTCACTGGGTCAATAACACCGCCTCTCAAGACAAGCTGCTCCTTAACCGCATCATCCAAGAAAAATATGGCTAGGCATAGAATGGTGGGAGACACTATAGCTACAGAGTCCACTACAATGTCTCTACCGAACTCCATCCTTAAAATAGAATTATATTACTACAAATCCTTAAGAGAAATATTCTTCGGCCAGAAAAGGGTAGTCCTCCGACTAAAATAAGAGGGTTGGATGGATAGGGTAAAGTGGGATATATATACGATAGAAACTAAAGAGACGATATAGGGAGAGGGTATGTCTATGTTATAGTTGGGTGTTCATTAGTGCCTGGATACGGCGGCTATCAGGATGAGTATATATGCTGTTAGTGTGCCGAGAGGCCCTGATATAATTACGTGTATAGGGAAGGTTATACCCACCCAGCCAGTATATAGAATATAGTTGGTGTTACCAATTAATGAATCCAGCGCTATCCCGATGAAACCCCCTGTAAACACGAATCCAACCATGCCAATCAGGATGTTTTTAAAACATGCCGATATAGACTTCCTAAGGCTTATGCCACCAGCTCCAATGGCGGAGAATATGGTTGATAATACACCTATGGCGAATGATGGGGAGTAACTCAGGAAAACCAATAATGCCGTGAAGATTAGGTCTAAATCACCATCCCAAAATATTCTGAAGTAATAAGGGCCTAGTCCCAGCAACGTAGATATAGCAGCCATTATATGAAATAATACTATGCCTACCAATGCTGGCAGAAACCTCATATCACAGAATTATGAAATATAAATATCAAGATTTTATATATTTTCAATAATTAGTCAGTGAAAAATATTAAACCGCCAGATATTATGGACCCATGGCTATGTATAAAGCGGTTTAAGCCCCATCCCCGCCATATACCCATAATGCCTAGATAGAGACGTTAGGTACCAACCACCGTCTCTAAACATTAAATCTAAGGCGTCAGCATATCAGGCGCCCGCCGTTTATGTTTAGTATATGTCCTGTTATGAAGCCGCTCTTCTCCCCTAATGCCAGGAAGTATATTGCCTCCGCAACCTCCTCGGGGCGTGCAACCCTAGCTAATGGATGTAGGGCCGATGCCTTCCTTCTCTTCTCCTCCGTATCGAGTAGGGATCGGGTCATGTCTGTCTCGACTATGCTCGGTGCAACCGCGTTAACCCTGATCTTCGGGGCCAATTCAACAGCTAGCCTCCTAGTGAAGCCGATTACGCCGGCCTTGGCTGCACAGTATGCGGCCGAGCTGAGTACATGGCCTGTCTGGCCAGTTATGCTGGCTACATTGACTATGGAGGCCCATGGAGCCTTTATAAGTAGGGGTAGGAATGTCTTTGTTACGAGGAAGACCCCGGTCAAGTCAACTTTGATAACCTTTTCCCACTCTTCATAAGTCAGTTCATTGAAGGGGGTTAGGGATGCTATCCCAGCATTGTTAATCAATACGTTGAGATGGCCAGCGTTCCTCGCGACAAACTCATATGCGTCCAAGACACTCCCTGGATCAGTGACATCCATCTTAATATAGTGGACATTGTCACCGGCCTCTCTAGCAACCTCCTCCGCCCTATCACGCCTAGTGTTATAGGAGAAGTAGACCGTGAAGCCTTCCTCTGCAAACTTCAGGACGGTAGCCCTACCAATCCCCCTACTACCACCACTAACAAAAACCACACCACGCGACATAAAAACCACAAAATAAACAATAATACACCATATAAGTAAACCAGATCAGAATAAAGAGACATACACCAGATATATCAACATCACATAAACCCCTATGAATCTACAATAAAATATATGCCGCCAAAGCATTCCAGATGATACCTATAAAACGCATTCGCAACCATGTATATAACTAAACATTTGATCTTATACCTATTCAGAAATTTTTATATTTGTCAGAAAATAATAATTTTTTCTGATAACTATGGTTCTTGAGGAGAAGTTGAAGATTGGTAAGAAGGGTGAAATATTTACCACGAAGAAGATTAGGGAGGCCCTAGGTCTCAGGCCAGATACATATGTAGTAGCGAGTGTTATCGGGGATAAGCTAATCATAAGGAGGATCCCAACCCTGGAGGAGTTGTTAGACAATACTTTTGCAGAGGTTGAATGGGAGGAGGTCGAGAAATTAAGTGAATCTATGCAGAAGAGGATTATAGGGGATGAATAGAAAGATATTATTTGATACTACTTATCTCCTACCATTACTTGGAATTAAAGTCAAGCGCCTAGGCGACTATAGTAAATATATTGAATCGATACTCAATACCTACAAAGTATATTACCATCCAGTATCACTGGTTGAAAGTAAATGGGAACTAATAAGTCTTAGAAGAGGAATGGATAGCGAGGAATGGATAAGAGCAGCCCATAGATATAAAGCAGGGCTAAACTATATCCTGAAGTCAGGCAAACTGACTCAACTAAAATTCACAACCACAGAAGTAGAGGATGAAATAGACTATCTAATAATGAAAGGCTACAGAGACTACTTCGACCTTCTAATATTCACCACTGCATACATAGAGAACATTACACTCCTAACTGAAGACAACGAATTAAGAGATATACCTAATAAATTCAAGAAATATGAAAACATGGGAGTCATGGATTGGAATGAATTGATAAAAACTATCCAATAATTAGTTTGAGCCACATAACCAAACAGATAGTTATATAAGTTTGAACGCCTCCTCAGATAATCCAGTTATCTCGGTATACTTCCTCAATCCAAACTCCATTATTATCTTACGGGCCTGTTCAGTCGCCTTCACCCTAACTTCGCCAGGCAGCTCCTTGAGCCATCTTGGGAATATCTGTTTCTCCTCACGCAGATTGTGCTCCATCAACAACTTGAAATACAGATTCAGCCTATCTTCATATATCTCCCGCTCTTCCGAGCTGCCATAGCCGATTACATTATTGGCCAGGGTATCCAGTAATTTATGGTCATTCCCAATCCACTCAACAAGCTTCACAAACTCATCATCAGCATCTCTGAAATGCTCCTTGAGAATGGGGAAAACAACCTCATCCTCTATCCTCGCATGACAACCCACAATAAAATCGTGAAACGCAGAAAACTCATTCACCTCACGTGCACACAAACCACACCTAACCAACAACCGAATAGACAAATGATCCACCATCAACAGCTCAACAACATCCACCCAAACCACCTCATTCATATTCTATCCGGTGAGCTACACTATCATTATAAGCCAAGGTCCTCCTATTAATCAATAGGTTTAATCCATTGATTATGCCGATATTGGTTCGGTTATTTAGAGACATAGGTCTCATCATCCCAAGGTAGTGTGTGAGTTGATATGAGGATGGAGTATAAGGGTTTTTGTGGAAATTGTGGTTTGGAGTTTCCAGTGGGCTTGGGGGGATACCTCTATATAGAGGTTGATAGAGAGCTGCTTATTAGGCGTTTACAGGATGCAGAGTATATGCTAGGCCGGTTAAGGGAGTATTACATGGATATAAGGGATTTGATGGCTGGATTCGAGGTGTTAAATAGTAAGCTCCAAGATCCCTCAATCGGATCTTTAATCGAGAGATTGGATGACGTCGCAACTAAACTTGAGGAGAGGATACTTGATTTTAGTATACTATATATGGATCTCCAGTACTACCTCAGGTATATGGATGAAGAGGGGCTAAACACTCTTAGGATAAGGTGTCCACCGGGGGAAGAAGCTGATTAGGTAAGTACTTATCTGGGCCATCTGGATATCGATGGGGTGGTTAGGCGGGTGGGCTTCAACTCATTCTGCATATGCCTAGGATGCCTCCACCAATTCGAGGCCGACCTCAGGGACGAGGAAACCAATCCCCATAGACGATGGATAAAGGGGCCGCCGGCAAAGGATAATAGAAAATGCCCAG
>WAMZ01000115.1 GCA_015522055.1 Candidatus Geothermarchaeota archaeon | reverse complement strand
GAGGGGAGTCACCAACCACGGCGCGACATTGATGGGGCCGGGTAAGGTCTACCACGCTGGGAGAGGAAAGACTTATATAGGCTGCCTCACCAGCGCAAGGGAGAAAGCTATAGAAATGGTGGAGATATTCAACAATTCGGGTCTTGAGGCAGAATACGTAGATAATATAGACAGCATCTTATGGAGCAAACTAGTCGTTAACATAGCTATAAATCCATTAACCGCCATCGCGAGGTGTAGGAATGGCGATCTACTCTCGATACAGGAGTTAATGGAGTTGATGGATATGGCTATTGGGGAGGCCCTCAAAATAGCTGGGGCGCTTGGCATCAAACTACTATATGAGGATGCATATAACCATGTAAGGAGCATAGCGAGGATGACGGCGAATAACAAGTCGTCGATGCTCCAAGATATAGAGAGGGGTAGAAAAACGGAGGTGGATTACCTAAACGGAGTTATAGTGAAGTACGGGGAGGAGCTTGGCATCGATACACCCGTAAACAGAATACTTTTAAAATTGATAAAGAGTATTGAATTGCTCAGCCAAAAGTCTTAACCAAACTTTTTTATGCCTCCCAATAGTGAGTTATATTTGGGAGCATGGGGGGATTTGGCTTAGGGGAGATATGTGTAAGATGTAAGGGTGGCAAGAGACTATGTGGCCTAAATAAATGCCCGATTCTAGAGAGATTGAAGAGCCACATAAATATCTATACAACCATCAGAAATAGATTTGTTGATGGATCCACGCCCCCAAGCCTATTAGTAGGGGAATATGGATATCCAAAAGTTAGGGTTATGTTGAACATCCCCCCACAGAAATATGGTGAGGAGGCCAGGATATATGATTCCCCCCGGGACTGGTGGGGGAGATTTAGCCTCGAAGATATTATAAAGCTCAGGAGTGGTATGGTGGCTTCAGCAACCATAGTTAATGTATATGACCCATGGATACTATATGAGAAGGAGATAAATATTGCGTCGGTCAGCAGCAGCCCAGTAGATAGTGAAGTCATGCTAAGCGAGGCCCCCAAGCCTAGAATCGTATTCAATGGCTTGACCAAACCAGTTGCCCTAACCAGCAGAGCCAAGGATATCAAAATAACATCCAACCCCAAGGTAGGGTATCTACTAGAGAAGAGGATATCCGATGACATAAAAGCCAGAGACGCCGTCATCGAACTCTATACAAGCGGATATGATATCTACACCTTGATACATGCACTAAGCGGCGGCCTCCTAGGATTATATCGAAATAGGAAGATAGTCCCTACGAGATGGGCGATCACCGCCGTAGACTCCATAATAGGGAACCACTATAGGTCTAGAATATTAGGCTATGAATATATCGATAAGGTCTATGCATTCACCGGCCAATACCTAGGGAATAAATTCCTAGTCATACTCTACCCCGGATCACTGGAGCTTGAATGGATAGAGGCATGGCACAGCAGGAGTCTATGGGGAGGCATGGGCAACGTATCCCTCTTCAGGGTATATGAGGATCCATTGGGTAGGATGGATTATATGGATGGAGGATATATAGCGGCCAGACTACCAGTCCTAGAATATCTAGATAGGATTAGGAGACAAGCAGGTGTATTAATTTATAGGGAGATATTACCAACATACTATGCCCCAGTCGGTAACTGGCACATCAGAGAGACCGTATCTAGGATGCTTAGGGGGATCCCCAGGAAATATGACGGCCTAAAAGAAGCCTTAAATAGTGAGCTCAAATTCTTCAGCATAGATAGCGATGTATGGATGAAAAAATCTAAAATAGTTAAGGGATTATCGAGGCAGATGAAGCTAACCGACTATATATAAAAAGGGATAGATAGAAGGTGTTGAGATGTATTTTATCATTTAGATGAAGACGTCCTGATATATGCGATAGCGACGACAACTATAACTATTACGACTACAGCCAAAACTATTGAGGTCGTATCCATGTTCATTGGAATGCCCATACCTCCTTGCCCACCATCATCGGCTACGGGTGTATCGGCAACCTCCCCCCTGAACACGGCCTGGAAGAATTCCTTCAACATAGCCATATCACTATCCGACGCACCAACATTCCTCTGCATCTGAGCCATCAACTCATCGAAGGAATTGAACCTAATATTACCTAGATATATAACCTCATTCGATACAGCCTCATCAATATCTTGATACTGACGCCCCCAACTCCTAAGGTTAGATATTATCTCATCCCATGACCTAGCTACTCCACCGGGTCTATGGCAGCTAGTACACCCAAGACTTGTGAAACGGTTCCTAGCCTCCTCCTCAGACACAGCTCCATAAGTGGATGCAACAGCCACTAATGAAGAGAAGAGCAGTAATCCAAGTATAAATATCAGCCCACGATTCATAGTTAATTAATTTGAGGCATACATGGATATAAAGGGTATTTTATATTAATTTATCCACAGTATTTATATACATATCTTTTTTAATGCATCGGTATTTAATGGTGTCTTGGATAAATAACACTGTTAATATTTATAGGGAGACCTAATGAATATACGCTCGAGGTTGAAAGGTTACTTTTTACTGGGGAAGCCCAGGATATCCTCACTCCTTATATTCTCGGGAGTCGCGACATATGTATATGCATCAGATAGAATCTACCTCCAAAACCTTATTCTATTCACTGTCCTGGGTACAATGATGGTGTTCGCGGCCAACACCTTTAATAGCTACCTCGACATCGAGAGTGATAGGCTAATGTATAGGACTAGGCTTAGGCCATTACCCAGCGGGATGGTTAGTAAGCCGGAGGCACTAGGCTATGGCTTCATACTAATATCAATATCAAGCCTAGGATTCATGTACGTATTCGGGATTGAGGCGATGGCCGCCGCGCTCTTCGGAGCACTATACTACATCTTTATATATACGTTATTGCTGAAGAATAGAACGATATATAATACCGTGATCGGTGGAGTGGCTGGATTCATGCCCACCATTACGGGTTGGCTAGCGGCTGGCAATCCTATAAATATCACAGTTATACTCATAAGCCTACTAGTCTTCTTCTGGTCCCCCGCACATTTCTGGAGCTTGGCATACGCCATAAAGGATGAGTATAAAGCCAGTAGGTTCCTTATGCTCCCCGCTGTTAAGCCTGAGGACGTAACAAAGAAGCATATAATTGGATTTAATATTGTAACTGAAGCTATATACATAATCCTACTCCTGATATTGGATGGATTCGTCGTGAAGATAGGTATAGTCATCGGCCTATTATTGATCGCTAAATCTATCAACTTGATTTATATGAAGCTGG
Organism: Candidatus Geothermarchaeota archaeon; assembly: GCA_015522055.1. GTDB lineage: Archaea > Thermoproteota > Nitrososphaeria > Geothermarchaeales > JDFR-13 > WAMZ01. Next base: position 4,315 of record WAMZ01000115.1, on the reverse strand, counting down.
ATAGGGGGAATGCATGGAGGTCATTCAAGCTATCCACAACATCCCTATTCATATTCTACATAGCCCTATTTATCGACGGTATATTGTGACTACCTGAATAGGCTATAAGCGAATGTAATTAATCCTAATTATAAATAATTTTAATTCTTGGTATGAAGACTAGGAATATATTGCTTGGATTGGCCATAATGGTTATAGTGGCAGCCATAGCTATATATGCCGTTAATACATTAATGTTTAGGCCTAGATATGTGAGGAGGGATGCGATAACTGAAATATTGAATGGGGTATCGAGAGCGATATATGTCTATAGCGATAGTTTTAATGAGGGTGCACAGATATCGAGTGAATATACTTGCGATGTGAGAATAAGAATCCACATATATCCTGGAGTGGCGTGCCGCAGGATACTAGGAGTATAGCCATATTGATTTATGATAGGGATTCACCAGGAGATTATTTTATACATTGGATGGTTGTGGGCATACCCCCAGATGTCTATGAGGTGGCCGAGGGTATCTATACTGGTGGAGAAGCTATACATGGGGTTGAGGGGAGGAATGATTTTGGCTACACTGGATATGGCGGCCCATGCCCACCACCCGGTGAGGTACATAACTACTTTGTACTAGTCTTGGCACTCGATAAGGAGATTATCCTCGACGAGGGCTACTCATTCGAAGACTTCATCGACGCCGTAAAGGGCCATGTCATAGTATATGGTGAGACTCGATTCGTATATTCGCGGGCCGGCTCTACCTAACTTCTTTAAAGGCCTCCTCAAGTGCGTGTAGCGTCGGTATCACATAGTTGGGGTGAGCAGCGTTACCCATATGGCCAATCCTCAATCCATTGACCCCTATTAGCCATGTAGTCGATATATAGATGCCATATTTCTTGATCAAGTAGCCCGATATGGCCGCGGAGTCAAACTCATTGGGTATCTTAAATACTGATACAGTAGGTGTCTTGGCCCCTTCCTCCGGCAGAGGATCGAACCCATGCCTATCAACCCATTCCCAAACCAATCCAGATACTCTATAATGCCTATCCTCAACCCTATCCAAACCCTCATCCAAGACCCTATCCGTCGCCGCGAGCATCGCATTCAATAGATGAGGCGATATCGAGGTCGGGTATGGATGCTTCTCCCAATTATCAACATACCACCTATATACAGATAAGTCGATTGTGAACGCCTTAGCCCTACGCTTCTTCGGGTCCATCTCACTCCAGAGCCTCTCACTCACCATGAAGGGTGTCAAGCCATTCACAGCCCCAAGAGCCTTCGATGAGTAGCCTACTGCATAGTCTACCCTCCAATCATCACTCCTAAGCCTAAGGGCTCCGAAGGAAGAGACATAGTCCACAATGAAATATGTGTCCTCCGGTATAATCTTGGATATAGCCTCTATATCCTCAAGCACCCCAGTGGATGTCTCGCTGTGCACAAGTACAACAGCCTTGGGCTTCAATACATCGATCGTGTATGCCAGCTCCTCGATATCTACCCTCAAACCATACCTATCCGGAGCTACCTGATGCGTCTCCGCACCATGAATATCGGCTATCCGCCTAAACCTATCAACGAAGAATCCCTTATTCACGAATACAACCTTATCACCCTCATCCAATATAGATAGGATACCCATCTCCATCGCTGCAGTGGCCGTACCTGCATATAGATGGACATGCTGACGTGTACCAAAGAGGCTCCTAAGGTTATCTACGAGGCTGTTATATAGCTCTAGAAAATCATCGCCATAATGGGGGTATATCGGCTTAACCAATGCGGTAACCGCCTCAGGATAAGGCTCGGAAGGGCCTGGAATCATGAGGATGGGCCTAGAATGTCTATCCATAGTATCAACCCTCTAAATCCAATAGGGGCTCGATATAAGCCCCCGATAATGAATTGAATTATTGACAAACATAACAAATAAATTAATATAATTACTTCTTACCCATGAGAAATAAAATTTATTTAGGATGTTTGCGAGATACGCGGCTATAGTGAAAAACCTAAGGGGAGTAGTATATATTGAGGAGACCGATGAAGAGACACTATGGCTTCTCAATTGGCTCCTAGACAGGTTCAAATATAGAGACATTGGTGTCTCAAACATCGTATTCAATAGAATACCAAAAGAGATAAGGGGTAAATTATTACGGCTAGATTATCCAATCCAACGCTATTACAACCTAGTCAATAAATTAATTGATGTCATTGAAATCGAGGATGGATTGCTGGAAACCCTATTAACCTCATCCATATACATATCACCAACGTTATACATAGGGATTGGGGAGTCCATAAAATCACTGGAGAGATACTCGATAGGTGTGGTCAAAACCTCTAAATCCATGGATAAATCGGGGTGGAGACTACACCTAAGAATAGCGGACTACTCCATCCTTGATCTATATAGAGATATGGTCGACTATGCATACAACATTATTAGGGAGTTAAAACTGGGCTCCCCACCCAATCTAGAGAAAATGAGGGAGATAAGGAGAAGGATAGCCGAGAAGGATAGCAAGAGGTATTGGAGGATTATGGATGCCGATGGACAACATACATTCTTATTGTACATTGACTTACTAGACTTGGTTCTGGATAACCTAAATAGATGTGGATGGTGTATAGAGCTTGAGGAGGAGGATTCAGCCGCATTAACCATAGTGCCAGTAGTGCATATAAGTAAATCGCTTATTAGTTAGCCGAGCCACCCAATTAATTTATGGCTGATATAGATGAAGTATAAGGAACTGGGCAAGACTGGTGAGAAAATTAGTGTAATCGGGCTCGGTGCATGGCAGGCTGGCCTAAAGAGCTGGGGTAAAGACTATACCTTAGAAGATGTTTTAAAGGCCCTAGAGACCGGGATAGAGATGGGTATAAACCTGATCGATACGGCGGAAATCTACGGCAATGGAAGGTCTGAATCAGTTATAGGTAGCCTAGTAGCCGAGTATAGAGATAGGGTCTTCATAGCAACTAAGGTAGCTGGATATAATGCTACACCAAGGGGAGTCTGGAAGGCGGCGGAGAGAAGTAGAAGGAGACTAAAGGTTGAGGTGATAGACCTATATCAGGTACATTGGCCACCAAGTATCTATACCAGCATACCCAAACTTGCAAGGGAGATGGAGAGACTAGTGGATAAGGGGGTCATTAGATATATAGGTCTAAGTAACTTCGGCCTCAAGAATATGATGAGGTTTAGGGAGGCGCTTAGGAGACATGACATCGTGAGTAACCAGCTACAGTATAATCTATTGTATAGGGTTGTTGAGAAAGAGATATATCCATACATGATGAGTGAAAAGATAGAGTTGATAGCGTGGAGCCCAATCGCGAAGGGGGCACTAGCTGGCAAGACCAAGGCAGACAACATAGCTAGGAGAATGGATGCAGTATTCGATAGGGCGAGGCGCGCCAACAACCTATTAAATTTACTGAGGGAGATAGCGGAGAAGCATAGATGTAAGATGCATCAGGTTGCCTTGGCATGGCTAATATCCAAGGGCGCCATACCCATACCTGGAGTCAAGCGCCCATCCCAGGCGAAGGAGAACGCCGAGGCCGCCAATATCACTCTTACCAAAACAGAGATAGAGCAGCTAGATAAGGCGTCTGAAAAGTTTACGGAGGGAAGCCTAGGAGAGTTGATGCCCAGAATAATACCCAATTGGCTCCAGAAGATCGCGATAATTCTCATGGGCGGCGTATAGACCCCTACTCGATACAGGCCTCTACCATATACTCTCCAGAGCCGTCCAGCATCAACCTCCTACGTACATTATAGCTATACTCCTCCAAAATAGATATACATTCATCTATCGTATAGAATCTTGATGGGAATCCGAGTATCTTCTCAAGAACCTGCGCTACTCTACCAGATAGACTAGCCCTATCTATATCAATAATAATTATGCATCTCTTGATTGACCGTCTATAGTTACGTATGGTTTCATCTGGATTAGGGAAGTGGTGGAGGGCATCGTGTATAACGACATAATCAACCGAGGCATCCCTAAAAATTTTTTGACCAGCATCCGCGACAACCTTATCGAAGTCATATTTAGATGGGTCGAACATACCGTAGTCTATATCAACCACAACAACGTATTTAGCACCCCTATCGATCAAACCCTTAAATAGATACCCAGGGCCCCCACCCAAGTCAACAACCGTACCATCAAGAGGCGGTAAATACCTATTGAGATACCTATAGATTGGCTTATCGGGGTGTAGAAATCTCTTATATATAAACCTTAGTAAGAGTTGTGAATACCTTAGTCTTATAGACAT
>WAMZ01000114.1 GCA_015522055.1 Candidatus Geothermarchaeota archaeon | reverse complement strand
CGTATCATGGTCGGTGGTCGGATATCCCCGATCATCATGCGCCAAACCAGTTAAGTGTACCCTATAACCCTCACCAGCCACCGCCATCGGAGGCACCAAATATCTACTATCGAAGGGCAGATATTCCTCCGGAGGGACATCTGGCTTAACCCTCTCAACTATCTCTATCTCATCATGCTCCGGCACAACAACCTTCTCAATCATATGCCCAACCATCTGGTCAGTCAAGACTATCGTAGGCACCCGATATGTCCAAGCCATATTAAAAGCCTTTATAGTCATATCGAACATCTCCTGTGGACTATTAGGCAGATACACTATAGTTTCATAGTCTCCGTGGCTCCCGAACCTGGCTTGCATGTAGTCGCCTTGCCCCACCTGGGTGGGCAAGCCTGTTGATGGGCCACCCCTCTGGACATTAACTATAACTATAGGTGTCTCTATCATGAACGCTAGGCCAATAGCCTCTTGCATCAATGAGAACCCGGGACCAGATGTAGCCGTCATACTCTTAACCCCAGCATTCGCAGCACCAATGACACCCACTATACTAGCTATCTCATCCTCAAACTGGATGAAGTAGCCACCAACCTCAGGCAGCCTCCTAGCCATCAACGCAGATATCTCATTAGAGGGTGTAATAGGATATCCACCGAAGAATCTACAGCCAGCGATCAATGCACCCTCAACACATGCATCGTTACCCCTCATGAAATAAGTCCCGGGCTTCAATAACCTATCTCCATCCCTCATTTAACCCCCTCCACAACCGGGACATAAATATGGTCACTAACCTTTATACAATAGTCGGGACAGACCCTCTCACACATACCACAGGCTACACATGCATCGGCCCTATTTGGATCCACAATTGGATACTCATATCCCTGCCTATTCACCTTACCAGACCTAACAAGGACATCATTCGGGCAGAACTCTATACAGAAGTGGCATCCCTTACATAACTCGATATCGATATCAACCCTACCGATAGGCCTCAACACATTCTTATAATTCAATGGCACTCTACTAAGTAACCTACGCACCATCCCCCACACCCAACATTATATTAATATATATACCTATGGCGAGTCGCGATATATACCCATAAATAGATATATATCCAGCCATTTTAACAGAATGTATATAGTTTTGGCTAAATTGAAATATACCACATATACTTTTAACTGGTAAATATAGAGTTTTTACAAATGTCTAAATAATTATAGATTGAATATAACAGTGTTTTATGATAAATAATCTAACATGGATGGTATATACAGACCAAATCACGATCCATTACCCACATTATCAAGCTAATGCCCTCTTAATCTCCTCCACAGCACCTGGGTTCTCCAATGTTGATATATCCCCAAGATCGGATCTACCGGTATAGATGGCTTTAATTACTCTCCTCATTATTTTTCCAGACCTAGTCCTCGGGAGGTCACGTACATAGTATATCCTATCGGGTTTGAACGGTTTTCCAAGGGCGGCCGTGACGTGGCTGAGTATCTCCTCCGTTAGCCTATCACTGGGTTCATACCCCTCTTTAAGAACTATGAAGGCTACTATCGACTCACCTTTAAGCTCATGGGGCGCCCCTATGACTGCCGATTCTGCGACTGATGGATGCCTATTTATCACAGTCTCCACCTCAGCTGGGCCTACCCTCTTACCAGCAACCTTTATGACATCGTCTGCCCTACCTAATATGTAGAAGTAGCCGTCCCCATCTATCAATGCCCAGTCACCATGGAACCACATACCCTTGAACCTACTCCAGTAGGTCTCGATATATCTATCTGGATCCCTCCATAGGCCTCTAGTCATGGATGGAGCGGGCTTTCTACATACGAGATAACCTACCTCCCCCCTAATCGGGTGCCCATCGTCGTCCACGACGTCCGTCGCCATACCTAGGCCGTTATATCCTAGTGTTGTTGGCTTTAGGGGGATGACTGGGCTTGGTAGGACGAAGCATCCGAATATCTCGGTACCACCCGATAGATTGATTATTGGGGCCCTCCTCTCCCCAACCTTATCGATCAACCAGTACCAGGACGCCTCATCAATAGGTTCACCCGTATTTCCGAAGGCCCTTATGCTCTCCAAGTTGTATGGCTCGACATATTTATCGCCATATTTCCTGAGTAGCCTGATGAGTGTTGCTGAGAAGCCTAGCTGGGTGACTCTATATTTTTCGACGAGCATCCATATCCTATCGGGGCTTGGATAGTCTGGCGCACCCTCCATAATTAAGTGGCTCAAACCCAGGTGCTGGGAACCGATAATCTGCCATGGCCCCATCATCCAGCCTATATCTGAGACCCAGAACAAGACATCACCATCCTTCATATCTAGATTAAAGTAATGTTCTTTAGCGGGCTGGAGCAATGCCCCCGCGTGGCTGATGACAGCACCCTTAGGCTTCCCTGTGGTTCCAGATGTATATAGGAGTAAGGCCGGCTCCTCCGGATCCATCTCCACCGGCTCTACATTTTTATATCCACCTGATATTAGGTCTCCATAGTGTATATCCCTATCTTCTTTGAGGTCTATCTCGATACCTGCACGCTCGACTACCACGACCTTCTCCACAGATGGGGCCTTATCAAGCGCCTCATCCACAACGCTCTTAAGTTTGATTGGCCTCCCCCTTCTATAGGTTGCGTCCGCAGTTATAACTATCTTGGCCCCGCTATCATTTAGTCTTATGGCTACTGCGTCAGGCCCGAATCCGGAGAAGATCGGCATGAATACTGCACCTAGCCTTAGGGTAGCGAATAGTGATACGACGGTCTCTGGGAGCATTGGGAGATATAGTGCGACTACATCACCCTTTTCCACACCGATGTCTCGCAGGGCGTAGGCCAATCTATTCGACTCTATATACAATCTTTCATATGTATATTTGTCTACGGACCCATCTTCTCCACTCCATATAAATGCGGTCTTGTCTCCCTTGCTCGAGACGTGTCTATCTAGAGCGTTGTACACGATATTTATTAGGCCTCCCCTAT
>WAMZ01000113.1 GCA_015522055.1 Candidatus Geothermarchaeota archaeon | reverse complement strand
TAATATTAGTCGGGACTTCGTATCCAAGTATATTTAGTTGTTCCAATAACTCTGTTAATACGTGTGTCTTCATCGGCGACTCGCCACTGCCCTCGATTAATGCTTTCAATGCTTTCTCAGCGGCCTGATGGGCGTGGAAAGCCGCTATGTTATATGCCTCTAACTTCAGGGCATGATGGGCGAAATCTATGTCTCTCTTAGCAAGCCTCATCCATCTATTATATTTATCTGGGATGAAATTATGGGTCAAGATTGACGCACCAACCAAAACTATATATCTATTCGCTTAATTTTAATTCGTTATCCAATGTGAACCACACCCATGCATAATGAATAATTTTTGGATAATCAAATCCCTTTCTGACTGCTACTGATTTTTGACTATCATATTGGTAACTCATTTTTAATCAGGAGTCTCCCTGTAGCAAGTAATACCTCTGCATCTTGTATCCCATCCAGTGCTTTTATTTTATTTGTTAATTCACCTACATGCTCCATATCCCTGGCATGGAGTATTGCTATAATGTCGTATTTACCTGTTATCTGGAACATATGATGTATCTCCTTAAGTGAAGATATGGAATTAAATATGTTGTCGAAATATCTGGGGTCGGTCTTGAGCATCATTATCATGATAATTGGGTATCCGAGCTTCACGGGGTCAAGGATGGCGACAAACTTCTTTATATACCCCTCCCTTATGAGCCTATTTACCTTGAACCTAACTGTAGATTGTGGTACATTCAACTTCTTTGATATATCTGAGTAGGATAGCCTACCATCCTCCTGTAGCAACCTAAGTATCTTTAACTCAACTTCATCAATATTCATGGCCCAATAAAATTGATTTATTGCTAAAAAATTAAGCTTTGATATTGCTGATTGGGCAAAAACACGCCACAGTATATAAACTATCAATTATATTCAGATGATAATATAGTCAGTCCATCTTTATCATGGGCTCAACTATATTGAGGTTAATGAATTGTTCTAGTATGATGCCCAAGATAATGAGTGAGATGAATAGGTAGCCTCTCCTCATCTCCATTCTACCCATCCTAACTATATCGACGGCTTTAGAGAACTTCACATTATTAAATATATTATATATATGTTTTATAGTCGGCTCAACCATAGCTATCAGGAATAATATGTTTGGATATAATAATAAGGATATTGGTATTAGCCAGATCCAAGTAATAAAGGGGTATATAGGATTTACTTCCCTATGTGCTAACCTGGACTCGACATAGTATGATGTAGATGTAAAGTATGTAGCTAGGATAACCCAAATGATTATAGTATCGGGGGATATATTTGTTAGGAATACTGGTGGATCTAGATAGACTGTTGTGATGAGTAGTGTTCCTATGAGGTAGCTGAGCATATTATCTGGATTAACCCTATAGGGTAGCCCAGTCAACAATAACAAGATAGCTTTAAATATTATAAGGATAATTACAAGGAGTAAATCTCCGTAGATAGCTGCTAAAATATAGGGGAGGGATATTATGGCTAATGGGGCTATTATCCTACGGTATTTCCCCCTTTTAAATGACTCATTGACAAAGGAAAATAACATAAATTGGAGGATGAATGATAGAATCGCTAAGGATAAAGGTATTAGTAGATAGGGCTCAAAGATGTATCCATCGATTACCGAGGCTACAATCCCTACCGTGAAGCATGAATACATTATGCCACGGACCGAGGGTTCAGGCGGCTTTCTAAATATCATAGATTAGGGGAATACCAATATTCAAATATAAGAATTACTATTTACGTAGCTAGTCGCTATAAATATTGGTGTTTTAATTTATATTGAGGGATATATTTGTTTATAGCTTAATAACGCATCCACATTAGACTTCTTCAATGTTTATTAATTTATTATGGTTGCTAAATTGCTTATGTTATGGCTTGGGCTATGGATAGGGTTGAATACCTGATTACTGTCAATCATGGTCTCGCCCATATATCTGCAGATGAGATCTATCGTTTGATAGGTAGGAGGCCTCATATTTACGACAATTATGTTAGGCTTAGGGGGTCAATTGATGATGCATATAAATTAATAATCTGGGGTAGGACTATCCATAGAGTATATCTAGTCCTATTTGAAGACCAATTCAGCTCATTAGATGATATTGGTAAGAAGGTCTCAGAGTTGGATTATAAAGAGCTGTATCCCAGTGGGGCATCCTTTAGGCTTAGGACAATTAGAGTAGGGGAACACCCCTTTAATAGCATGGATGCGAATCGGGTGGTTGGGGGCCATATTAATAAGGCATTGAAGGAATCGGGCCTCGAACCTAGGGTTGACCTAGATAATCCCGATGTTGAGTTTGTCTTGAGAATAGTTGATGATAAGTTTGTTTTCATGGTCAACTTGGTCGGCGAAGCTCTACATAGAAGGATGTATCGGAGGTTCCTCCACCCGGCCTCCATCAAGACATCTATCGCCGCCTCGATGATTATGCTGTCCAGATGGGATGATGAGAACTTTATCGACCCTATGGCCGGTGGCGGTACGATACCGATAGAAGCAGCAATGTATAGATACAATTATGCTCCCGGGCTATATCGTGAGTCCCATCCATTGACAAAGTTACCCCTGTTTAACATTGAGGAATATACTGAGGTTAGGAGACAGGCCCTCCAAATGAGGCTATCTGATAAGCTTCCCCAAAGGATTATCGGTAACGATATAAGCAGGAGGTATGTTGAGGGGGCTAAGATAAACGCGGAATCGGCTGGGGTAGATAAATATATAGAATTCTATAATTATGACGCACGGCTACTCCATAGGAAGGGTGTCCCACATGGTGACTATGTAGTTGTGGTCAACCCACCATATGGTATAAGGATGACTAGAATGAAGGTCGTTCCTAATCTGTATAGGGATGTATTGGCATCGCTATATACTATTGGTGCCTCTAAAGTAGTATCGATTACCGCTAGGTGGAGGGAGATGCTGGAGGCATATGAAGCCAATGGATTTAAGCTTAGGGAGAAGCTTGAGGTTCTGCACGGCAGGCTCACTACATATATTCTGGTTGGGGAGGCCTAGAAAATTATAGATAAATAGTTGATATTGGGCTACTTGCTGGATAGATATTCGATTATAGCCTCTGTAAAGGCGGGTAGGTCGTATGGATGTCTCGAAGTTATTATGTTTCCATCAACAACCACCTTATCATCAATGTATTCGGCTCCTGCATTGACTAGATCAACAACGACAGGCTTTACACAAGTCATCTTCTTACCCTTCACTATACCAGCAGATATCAATACTTGCGGGCCATGGCAAATGGCTGCAACCATGTCTCCACGATCAAATATCGTCTTTACAAAGTTTATTACTCTATCATCAGCCCTGAGCTTATCGGGGCCAAAGCCACCGGGTATGACAACCCCATCAAACTCCTCGGGTGAAACCTCATCAATCAATTTATCTGGCTTCAGTGTCCTGCCAAACCTAGATACATGCTCCTCCTTTAGACCAACCGTGACGACGTCCGCACCCTCATGGATAAGCCAGTATCTAGGGAATGCATATTCCTCATCGTGGGTTAGGTCGGCCACAAGGAAGGCGACCCTCTTACCCTTGAGCCTAGCCATAAAGATCACCCTATTATATGTACACGAAAAATATTGATTGCTCCATAGGATATAATTATTATTTCATAAAAAGTTAGATTGGGGGATTAACGGCGCATCTTTATGGCTATCGCGATGACCACCACCGCTATTACAGCTAATATCAAATACACGAATAGTTGCTGCCTTCCGAGTATCGGTATGGCTGGCCCACCAGTCGGGGTGGGCTTCTCCACCGCCTCGAATTCTTCACTCAATGCATCAACCTCAACCGTATAGGTTCCCGCTTCTTTAGGCACATATGTGAATATTATTGTTCGAGCCTCACCAGGCATTAACGATACGGTTCGGGTCTCGACCACCCTACCATTTATCTTTAGCTCCAAATCATAACTGCCCTCTGCATCCCCAACATTCTTTAATTCCACCGATATTTCTACTGTCTCACCCACATCCACCTTATAATCAGATATACTTAGGCTCGTAACAACGAAGTTGGCGGCCTTCACTGCACGTACCTTGAAGGAGCCCTTAAGCCCATCTACCTCAACAATATATACGCCCTCCACGTCCCTCGATATTGTGAAACTTATTACCCTAGATTCACCGGGCGAGAGCTCCACCTGCATTGTGTCCTCAATAGATCCATTTATGACCAGCTCTAGTGTATAGGTTCCCACTGCACTCCCTACATTTACTACACTAACTGATATTGTTACAGGCTGCCCAGCCTCCACAGTTTGAGGCTCTATAATTAAATTGCCTACTGTAAACTCGGGTCTTGCTACAACCTCAATAGTCTTAGTAGCTGGCTCACTCACCACACCAAGATCATCCTTAACATATAGTATTACGGTATATACCCCCTCCTCACTATAGCTATGCTCGACCCTCGGAGTGTCAACCCAACCCGTGCTTGTCCCATCCCCAAAATCAAAATAATAGAGTTTAACAGATGCATCATCATGTGACTCTGATGCATCAAACACTATTGTCTGACCAATATCCACTACATCGCTAGACACCCTCAACACCGCTACTGGCCTCTCATTAGGAGTGGCTACCGGCGTTTCAAGCCACGGATCAAACTTTAAGTCGTTCCCATCACCATTAACCGGATTCCCCATTCCAAAAATATTTAAAGTGAGGTGTCTAGGCCCTGTCTCATCCCCCCAATAGTTATACCTCGCATCAACATTCGCCGACTCCACAAACATCCCATATAGCTCATTCTGATAAATATCGTTGTATCTAGCAATGTTAGTTGCAGTATCTATGTAGGTGACCCCATATTTATTATACGAAATCGAGTTATAAGTAAGGTTGCTATATACGGCACTTATGTATACTCCATAGTTATACCTCTTGATTGTATTCGTTGATATAAGTACGTCATAATTATTTCTGGGAACATATTTGATGGCCTCCAGCCTAATCCCAGATTCGCCCGGGCCAGTGACCATATTCCCATCTATGAAGAAATTGTAGATATATGTCCCATAGGTCGAGGTACCATATACATTGATTCCATTGGCTGAAGCCAGTATATCGTTGCTAGTGATCGATATATTATATATCTTTGAGGATGAATAGAATAAATCGTAT
>WAMZ01000112.1 GCA_015522055.1 Candidatus Geothermarchaeota archaeon | reverse complement strand
CATTCAGATTTTTATAGACATCTCCAGCCAAAAACATGGCATCATCCTTCGTCCAAGTCGATGCAATCCTATCAACCACCTTCACAATACCATTCGATAGTGACTCATCGACCCTACTGATGATGACCCCGCTGCCCGGTAATGCAGAGTCTGTCAGTATTTTCCTCCTATATTCAACTGTATAGTAAATGCTACCAAGGGGTATCTTAATGGCAAGCGTGTCACTAGGCGTCTCCAAAGGCTTCAGACTAACATACATCTCTTGATCCCTCTGCACAACAGTGTAATTAGTTAATGGTATCCAGCCTACCCAGATCTTCTCGACCGATAGGAAGCTAGATGGTGGATTGAGCCAGGAGCCATAATCCATCAAACTCCATTTACCAACGAACTCCTCCTGATAAGAATAATCATATAGGTCTGGGAAACCTAGGTTGTGGGCCAATTCATGGGCAAATACTCCATACGGGTCATATTCAGCCACGATAGAGAAGCCTAAGTATACCCCTCCATCGAAGGAGAAAAACCATTTATTTATTGAAGCCCTACTCCATAGGTCATTGGGGTCGCCGCTACTGGCCTGATCATACCCGGCATGCACCAAGAATACATAGTCGTAGTTATTGTAGTCTATATATGGGTCGGCCGCCCCCAAAGAATCATATACATAATCCAGCCAATTCACATCGACCTGATTGGAGGAATCGGCTCCATAGTATTCACGGGTATTATTAAGGGTTATCCAAAAATTCAGATAGGATATGTTGAGCCATAACGCACCATATGAAACCTCCCTATAATAAATATCTACACTACCGACCTTACTCAATATACTCGATATAGATGTCCCATGGGCATAGTTACTAAACTCGATAAACAATACAAGCACCCTCTGCATACCAGACTTAGGGGTAGGAATCGATAGAACCGCGTCTCCAAATACAACCGCATCACTAACCAAAACCAAATCACTGTATGCAGGATCAGCCGATGCAGCAGCAGAGTTAGACCCAACTAAGAACAAGAATATTATAAGAGTTAGCATCATCGTAAGCCGATGTAGACCCCTAAGCCTCAACATATCATAACCCCTGATTAACATGCATATCTGAGTATAGGCAATCCCAGCCGCAAGAACCCTATATAACCACTCTCCTCAGCAAATTATTATTAAAAATTATGTATAACCTAAAATACATTAATAAATATTTTAATTTTTAGCCTGTAATTAGTGGATAAATTTGGGATTATATAAAAAGATGATACACCTCTAATTGAATCTACTATAGTTATAAATGGGAATGAGAATGGCTAGAGGGGTTACTCTGTAGCTTTATTTACACTTAATTCCATCTTGATGGGATTTGTTACACAGTATATGGCTGGGCACCTCTCCATAGTCAGCTTCTTAAGCCTCTCTATATCCTCATCACCAGCGTCTGTATCCACGAATATTTCTAGGTTTACGCCTTCAACTATAGGCTCATCAGATAGGCCAAGAGGCCTAGAGAAGTTTATCTTATTCTCTATTACCACCCTCATCTTCCTAAGCCTTATGCCCTCCGAAGCAGCTATAGTGGCGAATGTAGCCGCGGTACAGGCCGCTATCCCATACAGACAGTAGTGTATCGGGCTGGGTCTACTACCTCCACCACCCAATGGCTTAGGCTGATCGGCCTCCAATATAAACTCGCCACCATCAGCCGATATGACTGCCCTGAACTGCGGCCCACTATCCACGTCAAGGAGCCATTCACCCTCTACCCTAGTAGTCTTCACAGCCTTCCCTGGGTCCCTCTTCATAGCCTCAGAAGTCTCCATCAACTTATCTAAGTTAATCCTATTTAGGCTTCCCAATCTAAACACCTGCTCAAAGTATATTGAGGATAGTGTTTTAAATAGTGGGGTATTTTCACCCACAACCCAATATTAACACCCACCTAGACTTAGTATATGTGTCCATGCACATGTATACGGATATTCAGATACATAGCCAGAAAAACCCGGCAACCAATTAACCCTAAAGTTTTTTCCTATAAGTCTGTTTCCTATTATTAACCACAACTACATACATGACATATTTACCTATGTACGTAACCAAAATCGTATTATGATTCCCAATATAAT
>WAMZ01000111.1 GCA_015522055.1 Candidatus Geothermarchaeota archaeon | reverse complement strand
ATATCATATATGTAGGACGAAGGATATGGGTAGTCTACCAGTTAGGAAGAAGGATATGGATACTATATTGAAGGAGGTTGAGTCTGAGCTTATCGACCAAGTTGGTTGGCTCCTTGATAGCCTTGTCGATAAATATTATTTTGCTAGTGACATTGATGATTTGGCGGCTTGGAAGACCGCTTTCACCCTGTTGGATTGGGTTAATGAGGTTAGTGAGAATGATATTTTGAAGAAGTGGGGTGTAGAGCCGGGGGACCTATATGTACTTAGGAGTAATGGGGAGTGGCTAAGTTATTCTGCAAGTGAATTGGCTAGGGTGTTGGGTAAGAGGGAGATATATAGGCGTTATAGGGAGCTTAGTATCAGGATTAGATATGGTGTTAAGCCCGAGTTGCTACCGCTGGTGGAGCTTCCGGGTGTGGGTAGGAGGAAGGCTAGGATATTGTATGCCAATGGCTATAGGAGTATTCGGGATTTGAAGGGTGCATCTATTGAGGATTTAATGTCTATTCCTGGTATTGGGGTTAAGACTGCCCAGAAGATAGTTGAGGTAGTTAGGGATATGTGATTTTGGTATGTTGGAGAATCTTATCGACCCTCTCCGATGCCGCCTTAATATATGGTTCTAGGCTAAATATAGTATCAATCTCATCTCTATCTACATATTTCGATAGGTATGGGTCATTCATCACCATGTCTTTGAGCTGGTTCGTGGATAGTTTTGGGCTTTGGGTGAGTATCCTCCTAAGCTTTTCATGGGCCACCTGTCTATCTCCACCCCTGATAGCTATATGTTGTAGTAGTAGGTCGCTGTAGATATATGGTTCCTCCCTTCGTATGTTTGTGAGGGCCTGATCAGTATTTATCCTAAGGTTTTTAATTATTCGATGTATTAGGTCTAACTGTTCATCTAGTAATATAAGTATCTCTGGTATGGTGGATCTCTCGAAGCTACTGTTTCTTAGGTCCCTCTCATCCTCTAATACTATGTTTTCGCAGATCGATGATGCTAGTGCCCTTAGTTTTCTAGAGATGCCGCATACCCTCTCACTCATTATCGGGTTCCTCTTATGGGGCATTACCGAGGACCCGACCTGCTGCTCCCCAAACTCCTCCATAGCCTCCTCGATCCCACTCCTCTGCATTATCCTTATCTCATTCGCGAGGTGCTCTAATACACTAGATAATATTATAAGTGTGTTTAGGTAGTATGCAAGCCTATCCCTGGGTATAACTTGTGTATAGAATTCGGGTTTTCCTAGTCCCAACTTTTCTAGAAAAATTTTCTCGATATTCTCTCCATATGGATATAGCTCTACCTGTGTACCTATTGCTCCGCCGAGTTTACCGACGAGGACTAATTTACTTGTCTCGCTTATTCTGATGTATGATCTATATAGCTCATCTAGGTATGTGGCTAGTCTAAATCCATAGGTGGTGGGTATAGCCGCCCTACCATGTGTCCTCCCCAAAAGTGGTGTATCCTTATATTTCTCAACTAGTTCTCTAAGGGTCTCTATAATATTCCTAAGTTTCCTAAGGACTATGGTGTTAGCCTCCTTCAACTGTAGAGCCATTATAGTATCTAATATATCGTTGGATGTTGCGCCTAAGTGTATATATTTACCAAGTTCCCCACATTCTTTAGATAAGGCCCTTACGACAGCCATAGTTTCATGCCTTACTATCTTCTCCATATCCTCAACATCCTTGATACTTACTTTACTGAAACACTCCTCAAGCCTCTCAAAATCTATTTTTTCCTTTATAATATTGGTCTCGACGAGGGCCTCCAGTAGAGTCATCTCGATCCTCTTGAAGTATTCTAGCCAGCTATCTCTGGTAAATATTCTTCTCATCTCTTGGCTTCCATATCGATAATCTATGGGGTGTATATGTCCCAATCTCTTCACCCTATCCACTTAATTCGCTTATAGCAATAAAAATGAATATACCCTCGGCTCCAAATAATATGTGGGTATTGTATGAGGTTCGCGTTAGTCTTTAAAAAGTTCATCGGTGGAGAGAATCTAGAGATATTTGCCGAAGCTGGTTTTACCCGAGTATATGAAGATGAGGATATAGCCCTATACTCAATTGGTAATGCCGAGTTTGACGGGTCTAAGGTGCTTATAGGCTACCGGCTGCATGGGAGTGGCCCACCGAATCTAAAGCTAGGGTCAGGTTTATCTCTACTGGAGTTTGATATGATGCTGGATGGTAAATATCTAATGGTAGATCTCGATAACTCAATATTGTTTTCTGATCCATTGGGGCTACAGCCAGTATATGTATCCGATGGTGTTTTGGGTAGTGAGAAAAAGATAGTTAAAATGGCCTCTGGTGGTGCCCCGTTATCGGTGTTGCCCCCAGGGAGAATATATCGTTATAGCGTTTCTAGATACCTGGTTTTATCGGGTGGTGTGAATATCTATGGATGGCTATCCCAAGATGGCTTCATCTGGGACGATATGGACATGTATATCGATG
>WAMZ01000110.1 GCA_015522055.1 Candidatus Geothermarchaeota archaeon | reverse complement strand
CCCCGTCTTCGACTTGATTAAACAATATTTGATGGATCAGTTTGACCCCGATACGGTCTCCGAGATTACGAAGGCTCCTAAGGAGGCTATTGAGGAGCTTGCTAGGCTGATCGCTCAGAATAAGGGCAAGACGTTATTCACTACGGGCATGGGTGTGAACCAGTTCTTCCACGGTGATCTCAAGGATAGGGCTGTCTTCCTGGTCGCGGCTTTGACAGCTAATGTAGGTAATGTTGGTGGTAATGTGGGTAGCTATGCGGGGAACTTTAAGCTCGATATAATAAATGGGATTGGGCAGTGGGTGGCTGAGAACCCGTTCGATATGGAGTTGGACCCAGATAAGATGGCTAGGCTCAAGAGGTACTGGGAGCCTGAGTCCGCCCACTATTATGCCTATGGTGATAGGCCACTCAGGGTTGGTAATAAGCTTTTCAATGGTTGGACCCACGTTCCTACGCCGACCAAGTCTGTGATGGTCTCAAACTCGAACTCGATACTGGGTAATAGTAAGTGGGCGTTCAATGTTATCGTGAATGTCCTGCCTAAGATCGAGATGTATGTTGTGCTTGAGTGGTTCTGGTCATTGACATGTGAGTATGCCGATGTGGTTTTCGGTGTTGATAGCTGGATAGAGAGGAGGTTCCCAGATATAGTGGCCTCATGTACCACTCCATTCCTAACTACCTGGCCTAGGTCACCCTTGGATAGGCTATTCGATACACGTGACGACTTTGAGGTTTGGGCTGGTATAGCTGGTGCGATGGCTAAACTCCTTGGGGACGATAGGTTCAGGGATTACTGGAGGTTCGTATATGAGAATAGGGTTGAGGTATATATCAATAGGGTTTTGAAGGCTGGTAATACCACCAAGGGATATACGTTTGAGATGCTGGATGAGAAGGCTAGGGAGGGTATACCATATCTATATAATACTAAGACGACGCCATTGGCTGTTGGCTGGGAGCAGGTGCATGAGAGTGTACCGTGGTATACTAAGAGTGGTAGGATGGAGTTCTATAGGGAGGAGGATGAGTTCATTGAGTATGGTGAGAACATACCTGTGTATAGGGAGCCGGCCGATGCGACTCCCTATATGCCCAATGTAATTGTTGCGAAGCCACATCCGGCTCTGAGGCCTGTGCCGCCTGAGGAGTATGGTATAGACCCGAATGACTTGAGTCCAGATACTAGGCAGGTTAGGAATGTGATTATGACTTGGGATGAGGTGAAGAAGACGAAGCATCCATTGGCTGAGCTTGGATATACCCATGTACTTCCAACTCCGAAGCATAGGGGTATAGTGCATACGATAGCCTCTAACGTCGATATTAGCGCGGTGATGTTTACACCATTCTCGGATCCATATAGGCAGGATAAGAGGATGCCTTGGGTGGCTGAGGGATATGTCGATATTAATCCATTGGATGGTAGGAAGCTCGGCTTGAACGACGGTGACTATGTCTGGGTGGATGGCGATCCATCTGTACAGCCTTTTGTGGGTTGGCAGGATAAGCCTGATGACTATAAGGCGTTTAGGTGGCTGGCTAGGATTAGGTTCAACCCAAGTATCCCGCCGGGCACGGCCAAGTGCTGGTTCAACTACTACATGGCGAGCCACGGTAGTGTGGAGGGCCATGAGACCAGGGAGGACAAGCTCGCGAGGAACCCGAGGACAGGCTACACCGCTTCATATAGATATGGTGGGCATCAGTCCATCACCCGTACATGGATTAAGCCGACCCTCTTGACCGACAGCTTGGTGCGTAAGTCGGGCTTCGTATCGGTTATCGGGAAGGGGTATGCACCGGATATCCATACGGCTAACGGGGCTCCACGTGAGGCGTTCGTCAAGTTCACCAAGGCTGAGGATGGTGGCTTGAATGGGAAGGGTAAGTGGCCACCGGCTGAGGAGGGCTTGAGGCCTACATATGAGAGTGATAAGGTGAAGAAATATCTCTCTGGTGATTATGTGGAGGTGGAGTAGGTATGCCGATGGTGTATAACTGGCAGTTGGG
>WAMZ01000109.1 GCA_015522055.1 Candidatus Geothermarchaeota archaeon | reverse complement strand
GATGCCATTAACGATAGCTATGTACCAGTATTGTCAGTGGATATTCCTTCAGGGATTAACGGCGACAATGGCCAAGTAATGGGAACCGCCATATACGCCGATTATACTGTGACATTCGGCCTCCCGAAGCCGGGGCACTTCATATATCCAGGGGCGGAACACGTCGGTAAACTATATATATCACACATATCATATCCTAGGGAGTTGATTGAGGATGATGAGCTCAATATTGAGCTTAACACTCCAACCCTCATACCCCCCAGATATGGAGATACGCATAAAGGGGACTATGGGAGATGCCTATTCATAGCAGGCTCAAAGATATATATGGGTGCACCTTACCTAGCCGCCTACAGCTTCCTGGTAACAGGAGGCGGCATGTCATACCTATCGACAGTCGATTCCATATCCAGATATATAGCGGTGAAAGGTGGCGAAATAATATTAATTCCACTAAAGGAAACCAGCGAGGGATATATATCAAGTGAAAACATCGACACCATCATGGACCATGCTGAGAGGATGGATTTTATAGTCATAGGGCCAGGACTAGGTCTGTCCGAAGATACTGAGAAGATAACCATAGAGATAGTAAAGAACGTAGATAAACCAATATTAGTTGATGGAGATGGATTGACCCACATATCCAAATACCTAGAAATATTGAATGGCAGGGAAGCCCCCACGATACTAACACCACATCCAGGTGAGATGAGTAGGCTCACTCAGCTGGATATTCCCACAATAAAGAAGGATAAGATTAATATAGTAAAGAGATTCTGCATGAGATACGGTGTATATCTAGCTCTTAAAGGTGCCAATACTATAATTGGATACCCAAATGGCAAGATATTTATCAATACTAGTGGGAATCCCGGGATGGCCACAGCCGGGACAGGCGATGTCCTGGCGGGAATGATACCAGCACTATACTGCCAAGGATTAGATATAGGAGATGCACTCAGGACAGGGGTGTTTCTACATGGAGTAGCTGGTGATATAGCTGCACAGAAATATGGATTGGAGGGTGTCACAGCATCCAGGGTAATGAGAAACATAAACAATGCGATCAAGTTCCTAGAAGAGAAATACTCCGAGATAATCGATACATGCTACTACAGCATATACAGGATATAAAATATTGTTTATGAAGATTGGCTAGAGATTCTCGTAGTAATTGGGCGGGGGAGGCTTACTAAAGTCCCAATACTCAGCAGGCTGGGGAACAGGTATATAGCCCCTCAACCTAGCAACACTAGAAAACTCCCTCGCATCAGCCTCATCCTCAACCGGATCAACTACAACCACAAGCTTCCCATTAGCCACCGCCTCATCCAACTTAGCAAATATATGCCCCACCTCACACTCACATATTTTAATTACCTCCCCCTCACTAAGTACGTGCCATAACCCTCTAAAGAAGACTCCATCGATCGAATCATATATAATATCCTTATCCAGCATCTCCAAATCATAGGAGAAACCCAAGTAAATCCCGAATGAGGCGTTTAGATTCTCCCTACAATATCGGATAAGCCCCACGATTAATTCCTCCATAGATAGCCGTAGATCCCTATCGCCACACCACTCAGGCCTATCATTCTCTAGAAACTTATAAATATCGACATCATCAAGTAGCACCCCATCATAACCTAGGCCATAGATCCTATCCAACTCAGAAATAATTATAGTCCTCCACTCAGACCTCCAAAACTCGACCACCTCTCCCAAACCCTCCACATTATGAACAATACCTACACTCTCCACATACTCTCTGAACCTCTCGCTATATAATTTACCAACATTGATATATCCCAAAACCAGGGAGTTCCTAGTCTTGAGAAGCCCAATATCATCCTTAGATAAACCATCTCCCCCAATAACAAGAACCTTATAGCTGTAGGCGAGGGAATCGGGTGATGGAACAGTCTCCAGAAGTATAGCTCCACCATCAAGCTGTATATATTTCTCCGACCCTAGCCTGGGAGACGGCCACTTAACGTAGATTATTAAAAATCCAGCCACAATAGCAGCGGCAACAACTAGAATATATAGTAACTTAATCCTCATACCCAACAATAATATTATTACATAATTAGCACGATTTTAATTTGCCTATACACGGTGGATCCACATGAGGCGAGGCCTAACAGGTTTATATCCAGCTGTAACCACCCCATTCAAGAATAAGGGGGATAAAATTGACACAGATGCACTCGAGAGACATATTAATTGGCTCCTAGAAAACGATGTAGACGGTATAGTTATATCCGGATCAACAGGCGAAGCCCCACACCTCAACCGTGAGGAGAGGAGAAT
>WAMZ01000108.1 GCA_015522055.1 Candidatus Geothermarchaeota archaeon | reverse complement strand
CTATTACACGGGCTATTTAAATGTATAATATTAACAACTATCTAGAGGAATAGGCTATCCTTTCAATCTCAATACGCTTACTTATTGCGTAGCTAGCCGGGTCATTCCTACTTGCCAAGATGATCTCCCTAGCCAAGGCCTCCTCAATAGACAATCTACTATTCCTAGCAGCGTTCTTAGCACCCTCAACAATATTCTTCAAAGCAACATCTATACGCCTAAGTGGGCTGACATCCACAGATACATTATAGGCAGCTCCACCATACGCAATAGTAGTTACATCTTCACAGGGCCCTGCATTCTCAATCGCATAGACAAGGAGCTGAATCGGGTTCTCACCAGTCTCCAACTCAATTATCTTAAACGCCGTCTTAACCACATTTATGGCATGGGCCTTCTTCCCACCCATCTTACCCGGGCGCATAAGTTTATTAACAAGCCTCTCGACAATATTTACCCTAGCCTTATAAAACTTCTTCTTCTCATGCCTTCCGCCGCTCCATGGAACCAGAACCGGCTTAAGCGATATATATTCCTTGAGACTAATATCTCGAACTTTAATATCCTTAAATGAATATCTGCCGAAGAGCTTTAGCTCAGCACCAATCTCACGCCTACTCTTACTCGTAGACATATAAACACCTCATCTCTTAGGCTTCTTAACCTTCCCAGTCAGTAACAGTTTGAGGGGGACACCATTGACTAGGAAAACCCTATACCTAACTCCCGGGAGGTCGCCCATGGCCCTACCCTGAGAACCACCTATACCCTCGATCATAACCTCATCATGCTCATCAACCACATTCAAGGCCCCGTCTCCGGGTAGGAAGGCCGTTACCTGCTTACCATTCTTAACCAACTGAACCCTTACACACTTCCTCAGAGCCGAGTTGGGCTGCTTAGACTCGATACCAACTTTCTCCAACACAATAGCCCTAGCCATAGGCGCGCCCTCAAGGGGGTCGACCTTCTCATCAAGTCTAAGCATCCTCCTCCTATACTCCACATCACTCCACCTAAATTTCTGCCGCTTCCTCTTCAGCTTCCTAGCCGCAAACAGCCCCCTCGGACTCTTCCTACCCATCTCTACACACTCACCCTACATTTTCAACAAACTTATTTTAAAGGCTACTATAAAAGCTACACCATATTAGAGAAGTGACCCCTTTATATAAATTTTCACTGGACTACTTAATCAGGATACTCTTAACATTAAATAGGTTCTTGGCAAGCTCCCTACCAATCCTAGCCCTAACACCATTCCTACCTATTATAACACCCCTCTTACTAGGAGAGGCTAGTATAACCACGAATCTCGAGCCATCCTTAAGATTCCTTATCTGGACGACGTCGCCCCTAGAAAGATTGAAGAAGCTCCGAATGAAATTCTCGAGGACGCCGTCGTAGAATGATATGTGAACCTCCTTTCCTATATATTTACTTAGCTCCCTAGCCAAGTTAGATATAACCCTCCTAGTGCTCACCCCATTATGCTTTAGACCAAGCATCTTCATAGAGTTGACGACGAGCTTAAAGTAATCCTTCTTATCCACGACAAAGAAGACGTTGTCCCCGGATACCCTGCAGGCCATGGGAAAGACATCGGTAAGACTCTCGAAGAGGCTCATCAACGATAACTCCGTATTACTTAGCCTCATACCGTCACTCATATAAGTCCTCCTCGCTTATAGCCGCATTCCCAAAATCCAAGATACATAGAGCCGATACCGAGTGGGGCCTCCCACATAAATCAGCCAACTCCATATTAGTCTTACTAGAAAATATAATAGGTATCCTCAACCCTTTTTTATTAACTATTTCATTGAGCCGCTCAAGAAAATTTGGAGGCGGGTTCCTCGACACCACCACGGCCTTAACCTTGTCAGGGATATTCTCTAGACTCCAAATAACGTAGTTAGCCCCGTACATTACTTCACCGCTCCTAGCTATGATAGGTATGTTACTCTCCAGCTTCCTTACTATCTCCGCCCTCATTTCCACCACCAATATTCATATAGATCTCTACAGAACCTGTTCCAGAGGGTATCCTAGACCCAACTATAATATTCTCGGTAGGCCCTCTCAATAAGTCCTTCTCACCACCTACAGCTGCATCGACCAAGACAGGGACAGTTATCTCGAAAGCAGCCTTGGCCAAGACACTATCCCTAACAGCTACTATACCATATCTACCAGCCTGCTTAACCACACCATCCCTAGTCATCATATCAGCTACAAGCATCACATGCCTATAATCCACATCGAGACCCTGCTCCTCCAAGACACCCTTAATCTCCTCAATAATAGCCTGCCTAGCCGCCTCGATACCCAGCGTCCGATATATCTCCATAATATCATTCGTGGTCGTCCTAACTGGGTCAACACCCTCAATCATCAATACCTCCTTGAGGCTTGAGCCAGCCGTGTATATAATCCACTCCTTCTCACCAGTCTCCACGTTCTCCACCCTCTCAAGGGTGACCCTCACGATACCGGGGACGCCTGCAATATGCCTCTTTAGGAACCTATTCATGGCACGCTTTAGACCCTCCAAATCCTTATTCGGCAGCCTAATGATCAGTAGATCATCCTCAACGTCACACGAATACCTCCTGCTAAATATCTTCTTGACATCGTTGGGAGTCATCCCCAGCTTATCCAACTCAGATAGGTCCAGCCTAAATATGATAGACTTATTTATAATATCTATAGTCGACTCTATAACAACGTCACTCAAGTATGTGGCCTTAATCCTATTAGCGACCTTCTCGGCCATCTCCTGGGACTCCCTATAACCCTCCTTCAAATATATAGTCATCCTAGGCGTAGACGGCGTCCTCCTAGCATCAACTATCTCGATTATCCTTGGCAGCCCGATAGTCACATCCTTCTCCTTAACACCAGCATAGTGGAATGTACGTAGAGTCATCTGGGTGCCTGGCTCACCGATCGACTGAGCAGCGATGACACCAACGGCTGCACCAGGATCAACCCTAGCCTTCCTAAAGTTGATCACAGCCTGCCTAATAGACTCCCTAACGACCTTCCTATTAGCCTTCTTCTCAATAAGGGTTCTCCTCAGCTCCTCATAGAGAGTCATCGGTATCTCATCCTTAACCTTAGACAGGAGCCTATCAATATACTTCTTATCAGCAGGCTCACCAGTCGGGTACAGGAGCTTGATAGAGTCGACAAGCCTCTCGACATTAACCGGCTTACCATGGTCACTCCTATCTGGGCTAACCGCATCCTCACCATACACAAACTGGACTATCTTACCATCAGATGTCCTGACAACAAAGTCATGATCGACCCTTAGATGATCCAATGAATATACAAGCCTCCTATATAGATAGCCACTCTGCTGCGTCTTCACAGCGGTATCCATCAACCCCTCCCTACCACCCATACTATGGAAGAAGAACTCGATCGGATGCAAACCACTATAGAAGCTACTTACGACAAAGCCTCTAGCCTTGGCTCCAATATCGCCCTCCTCGAAGGTCGATAATGTCCTATCACCATAGCCACGCATAATCCTCTTACCCCTAATAGTCTGCTGCCCCAACATAGCGGTTAGCTGAGCGACATTAATCTCCTGACCCCTAGCACCGCTCTTGGTCATTATATATAGGGGATTATCCTTACTCAAAGTGTTTAAAGCAAGCTCACCCGCATCGGTCCTAGCCTTAGCAAGGATCTCATGGATCCTCTGCTCAAGACTCTCCTCAGCCGAGAGCCCCTTGATTAACTCGAGCTCACCACGCCTATACTTCTCAATAACCTCATCAACCTCCTTAATAGCCCTCTCCTCAATCTCCTTAATCTTATCCAAAACCTCCTGCGGAAGCTTCAAGTCATCTATACCAATGGAGAAACCTCTCCAAGCAAGATAGTTATCAAGAATCCTCGTCAAGTTAGTTATAAAGAAGCCTCCGAACTCATTACCATACTCTCTAACCAGCCTATGTAATACAGTGTCAACCTCCTCAGCACCTATCGAGTTCTTATCAATAACACCCTTTATCAACCTACCCTGCTTAATGATCACGTCCTCATCAAGGCGGGACTTCAATGAATATGTGAATGTATCGGGTATCAATAGGCTGAATAGATCCTTACCATCACTATCCTTACTACTCAACTCAAGGAATAAATTATATTTATCTATCCTATCCAGCATCGAGACAAAGTTGAAGAACTCATCCCTCGGGATAACATGCTCATAACCAGTTAACAGGAATGCCGACGTTATGTGGTCCTTCCCGAAGCCAATTATTGGTGCTCCATACCTCGGGCTGATAATCTGGTTCTGTACAAGCATCAATGTATAGGCCTCGGCCGCCGCCTCATCATTCTGGAGTGCATGCATATTCATCTCATCGCCGTCGAAATCGGCGTTATAGGGTGGGCAGACAGCCAAGTGTAGCCTGAAGGTCCTATAGGGCAGGACCCTAGCCTTATGAGCCATAATCGACATCCTATGGAGTGAGGGCTGCCTATTAAACAATACGATATCTCCATTGTCGAGATGCCTCTCTACAATATCCCCTATCTCCAAGTTATTGGCCACAAATTCTCTATCAGCATACTTCAGAAATAACCTAGCCCCTCCCTTACTAGTCTTAATGACATAGTTGGCTCCCGGATGTTTATCGGGACCATTCAAGACATACTTCCTAAGCTTATCTATATTATATGGCGTAACCAAAACTTTTACAGTGAGCTTCTTAGCCACATCTACAGGTACACCAACCTCATTAATATTCAAGTTCGAGTCTGGGGATATAACCGTCCTAGCCGAATAGTCAACCCTCTTACCAATCAAGTTATTCCTAAACCTACCCTCCTTACCAGAAAGCCTCTGGGCAAGCGTTTTGAGCCTCCTAGCACCCCTATGGGTCGAGGGCGGGATACCCGGCAACTCATTATTCATATAGGTAGCCACATGCATCTGAAGAGCATCATAGTCATTCTTGATAGCCATAGCTACCGAACCAGCCGCCTTATCCCTCCTAATCTTCGAATTAATCTTAACGATATCCGCCAGCTTATGCGTTAAATCATCCTCACTCCTCTCCCCGGTCTCAAGCTGGATATATGGCCTAATGGATAACGGAGGAACGGGTAGAACCGTCATTATCAGCCACTCAGGCCTAGTAGCCTCGGGATTCAAGCCATACAGTATAAGGTCCTCATCAGGGATCCTCTCAAATATATCCCTGATCTCATTTGGAGGCAGCTCTACCTTCGTCCCCTCCTCCTCCTTATAATATTTATATGGCTTCTCCCACTTGATCTTAACATTCTCCTTACCACAGTGGGGGCAGACCTGGGATGAATAAGCCTCCTTAATAACCTTCTTAATAAACTTCTTATACCTATCTGGCATCTTCTCCTTGAGGAATTTAGCCCGCTTCCAATACAGCTCAACCTTCTCATCAGGAAGCTTAATCCTACCACAGTTATGACAAGCGCCTCTCAAAATATTATATATGTATCCAGCGAACAATACATTGACGACCGGCATTGCCAGCTCAATATGCCCAAAGTGGCCAGGACAATAGTCACGGGGGTTACCACATATCGGGCAGTAGCTACCTGGGTCGGGTGAACCGAATCTAGGGTCAAGGATGCCGTTGGCGACAGGGTTACCCACTTCATCTAAATAAGTATCGCTAGTAACCTCCACCACAGACATATTCCTGATCATCTGAGGCGATAATATGCCAAACTCAATTGCCTC
Source organism: Candidatus Geothermarchaeota archaeon (assembly GCA_015522055.1). Taxonomy (GTDB): domain Archaea; phylum Thermoproteota; class Nitrososphaeria; order Geothermarchaeales; family JDFR-13; genus WAMZ01. The sequence continues at coordinate 8,624 of WAMZ01000108.1, read as the reverse complement.
AACCTTATATTTCTTAGCCTCCTCCATCAACATCTTCAACTCGCTAGAGATCCTTAGAGACATCTCTAGATCACCTCCCTAACCCTCAACTTCGGGTAAATACCCATACTCTTAAGCTCATCCAGCAAGACTTTAAAGGCATAGGCAACATTCACAGGTATTACATTAGCGTTATCGCCGTGTACCGGGCATATCAACTTCCTCTCCCTACTATCATAATAGCCCTCCAAACCACACCTCTCACATACGAATATAGTCGTCTTATCAGAGGCATCGAGGAGACGCTCCTTAATTATTGATGAGGCGCCATAAGCCACGAATACATCCTTCTCCATATCACCTATACGGAGCCCACCATCCCTCGACCTACCCTCCGTAGGCTGCCTAGTCAATATCTGCACAGGACCATGCGCCCTAGCATGCATCTTATCGGCAACCATGTGATGGAGCTTCTGATAATACACTATACCTATGAATATATCAGCCTTGAACTTCCTGCCGGTCCTGCCATCATACATAACCTCTGTACCCATCGGCTCGAAACCAACACTCTTAAGCAGCTCAGCCAACTCCTCATAGTTATGTGATACGAATGGCGAACCATCCACAAATCTACCCGCCATAGCCCCATACTTACCCGCTATAGACTCCAGGAACTGGCCGACAGTCATCCTGGATGGGAATGCATGGGGATTAATTAATAGGTCCGGCACTATACCATCCGCCGTATATGGCATGTCCTCCGGATCGGCCAATAAACCAATGACACCCTTCTGCCCATGTCTAGACGCCACCTTATCACCAAGCTCAGGCACTCTATGCTCACGCACCCTAACGACCGCCGTCAATTCACCATCGCTATTAATCGTGAGTATAACCTTATCCACCTTTCCACTAAACTGGTCCAATGTCTTGGAGTAATCCCTCCTAACCTCTATAAATCTAGACTCCCTATACTCTCCTAGGAACCTTGGAGGCCCGGTCTTACCTATAACAGCATCTCCATGGCTTAGCTCCGCCTCCAAGAACGGCAGCCCATCCTCCTCCAAAGCCCTATAGGCATCCTCACCGATATAGTTCTTAACCGATGGATCCGGCACCTCAAACCTATCATGTACACCACCGGAGTGGATCTTGGCCGAAGACTCATAGGACTTGTAGAAGAAGGATCTTAGTAGGCCTCTATCAACCGCAGCCCTATTTATGACGACCGCATCCTCCATGTTATAGCTCTCATAGGATAAGATAGCTACGACCAAGTTCTGCCCGATAGGCACATTATTCAAACCAATTATATTCGATAGACGTGTCTGGACGATAGGTATCTGGGGATACTCAAGGAGGTGGGCCCTAGTATCCATTCTAAACCTAAAGTTCTTATATGGTACACCAAGAGCCTGTTTAGCCATCGCGGCCTCATAAGAATTCCTCGGGGACTGGTTATGCTCAGCATATGGGATGAATGAAGCCGTAATCCCGAAGAAAGTATATGGTGAAAGCTCGAGATGAGTATGCTTCTTAGTCAATTCATGCACAAAGAAGGCGGTCAATACATTGAACTCCTCGTTCGCATCGATCAACTCGATTATACCCATCTTAAGGAGATCCCTAAACCTTAGCTTACCCTCCCTAACCATCCTAATATGCTCCTTGGTGAGGAGAGGCTTACCATCCACAACCCTAATTAAAGGCCTCATCACCCGTGCGGCACTAGAATCTATATATACCTCTGGAGGCAACAAAGGTGAATCCACATGCCTAACCGTTACACTAACAGTTGGGGCTATCTCACCCCTCCTCCTATACCCCCTAATCTTCTCAGCAAACTCAACAGGATCTGGTACAAAGCCCACAAATTCACCATTCAAGAATACCCTGGCATAACCCTCCCACGCCTCATCAGGAGCATTCTCCACAGGTATCAAACCCTCTCTAAACATTATATTCCTAAGTATCTCCGCCGGATACTCATTCGAGACAACAGCCGATAATGCTAGGTTCTTAACCAACCCAATATTCTGACCCTCAGGACTCTCGACAGGGCAGATTCTACCGAGGTGCGATGCATGTACCTCCCTAGCCTCAAACTGAGGCCTACTCCTGCTAAGCGGAGACTGCACCCTACGCAGATGGCTCAATGAAGACAGGTAGTTAGTCCTGTCCAGCATCTGCGTAACTCCAGTAGTCCTCTGGGTCCAGGTACCAGTAGCCAAGGCATAGCTAAACCTCCTAGTAATCTTACTTGAACGCACGAAGTAGGATAAGGAGACCTTCTGGGAATATATATAGTTCTTAGTCAAGTTATACTGTAAATCTTTCAACAGAGACTTGAACGCCTTTGAGAATATCTGCCCCAATAGAGGCCCGGCAAGCCTAAGCCTCTTATTAGCATAGTGATCCCTATCATCGGGCTTCCTCCTACCCAACTTAAGCTCAATAGCCCTCCTAACCATCTCAGCCAAGAGATAAGCCTTCCTAATCCTATACTGAGGCCCAATCCCCACATGTGGGAATAGATACTTATCTAGTATATGCTTAGCCCTATTGACCCTCCTATCAAGGGGCTGCTGATAAATCTGGGTCCTATTACCAATATAGATTAAGGCCTCCTCCTGCGTAGATATAGATGAATACTTCTCCAGGACAGGAGCCAACTCCTCAATGATCTCAGGGTCCCTAGACACCGCCTTAGCTATATCCTCATCACCAACAACGCCTAAAGCCTTCATAACAATAGGGAAAGGAATATCGGCTATCAAGAAGGGAATCTTAACCATAATATTATTCTTCTTAAGAGTAACCGTAACATGGTTGCGGAGGGAGCCTTTAACCGATAGAATCATAGATGTATATACCTCAGTCCCTGAAACCGTCTCCTTCTGAGTTATAATATTATTGGAGGCTAGGTCCTCCAAAGCCACTATAGCCCTCTCACTACCATTTATAATGAAATATCCACCAGGGTCATCAGGGTCCTCACCCATCGCGATCAATTCTTCCCTCGACTTACCATATAGTACACATATCCTCGACTTAACCATAACTGGAATCCTACCCAACTCTATAGGCTTAGGCTCCTCCTCAACAATATCGCCGCGCTTAACCCTCACTCTAGCCATAATAGGCGCCATATAAGTATAGCCCCTAAGCCTACACACTGCTGGGGTATATCCACGGGACTCATCGAAGGTCGATCCATCGACCTCCGTGGCCTGGGGCTTATCAACCCAGACATCCACAAATTCATATATAACCTCGCCATTTGGAGTCAGTATCCTAATAGTCTTATTCTCCTCCACGATCTCCTTCAAACCCTTCTCAATAAACTCGTTATACGAATCTATATGCTGCTTAGTAAGCCCGAACTCGTCTATCATAGCCTTGACTACAGGCCAAGTATCATAATCCTGCTCCTTAGTAACCAAAAATCTATTAACATCTATAGCCCTAACCATACTACCTCACCACCAACCTATAATAAACGGCCTCTCCAGCCGTAGGACTCTTCCTTATAATCTTAATAACATCCCCGGGTTTAGCCCCAATAGCCTTCACAACAGGATCGCTAGCCAAGATATACGGCAGTTTATACGGATCGCCCCCCGCATATTTCTTAATGACCTCACGCTTCTCCTCCTCACTCAAGATAATATGTTTAGGAACCAGTCTATGGTTAAGGAGAATCTCATTAAAATCCTTCTCATTATCCGACTTAGATGACGACTTCTTCTTCAGTATAACCACCCTCTAGAACCCGGGGACATATTACATAAACCCTTCTTCACCAATATACTCACGAGGAGTAATATAAATTTTTCCATGTCAATTAGCATTTTTACCCACTACCTAAATATAAAGGTTTACACAAGTATCTACAATATATAGCTGATTCATACATATTGGTAGCCCCGCCCGGATTCGAACCGGGGTCACCGGCTCTCTCCACATAGGCTCCAAAGGCCGGCATCCTTGGCCGCTAGACGACGGGGCTAACCCATTATTCAATTCAGAGAAAAATAGATATAAATTTTTGCCCCCTTTCATATACTAATCTTGGATACAATCGACTTGAAGTCCAGAATCAGCCTCTTCCTACGTTCACTATACTCTTGTGGAGAGATCTTCCTAGCCCTGAACTCACTCTCAAGCCTCTTCAACTCATCCCATTTATCAAGAGCTTCCTCGACAAGCCTCAGCTCCCTCTCAATCACAGGATTCTGCCCAACCCTACGCTTCAATACAGCCTTACTCTCATTGGCCTCCCTAATCTCACTCCTCAGCCTCCTAATCAACTCATTCCTCCTAGCAACGTATTCCTTACTCCTTATCTCCCTAGCAAGATACTTATCCTCAAGCTCTATCAACTCATTCATAGTACCAATAAACTTAGAGACCTTCCCAAGATATACAGATAGATCAGGTGGCAGCCTACCCATCAGATAATATGTTACTAAATTATATATTGAATATGATATCCCCAGGATACCCACGGCAAGTATCGGAATACCTATTACAGGCACCTGCCCCAGTATACCCAGTATATTATTACCGACCTTCAGATCTATATCCACCGTACTAAACTTGGTGACATTGGAAAGTTTAGCCATATAGACCAGCTTATTATCGGGGGAGAAAACGTTGATATCCAGCCCCTCGAGGAAATATTCGGCCGGGAAACTGAATGAAGCATTGAAACCTATAGTATCCCCAATTACACCCATCAACCCCGCTCCATCCCCATCAAACAACACGAGTACAACCTCGATATACTCACCCGGCTTTGTTGCATATGGAAGAGCTACTCTAACCTGGTCCCCAACCTCAGTCGCCTCCAACTCCCTATTCAACATACTAAGAGCCGCCACCAGCCTCGTTCCAGGCACCTTCTTAAACTCCAACCTAACATTACCAGCCAAGGCATCCCTCCCATAATTGTAGAGCCTATAAGCAAGTCTATACTCAACACCACCATTAGACATTAAGTAAATATCAAGAGTGGCATTCCCCTTAAGTAGGAGAATGGGAGGGGCGACTCCCCTGGTAGGCCTTATACTTACCTGGAAAACCTCCGGAAGCCCCCTTGAGTCATATATAATATCGTCAGCCCCGAACTCACCCTCAATCTTATACTGGTCCTGAGGAGCACCAGTTGGCGAGACCCTAATCACCTCGGTCCCAGGAGGATTAGTATCAGGACGTGTATCGAAGGGAAGATCTATCTCCAGCTTAGTATAGTTGATGGGGATGTTTGTAGATGGATAGCGGACGATATCGAAGCTATAGCTTCCAGCCGACTCCTGATATACATAAGCAGGGATATACAATATGAAACTAAATGAATATTTATTATCTACTAAGGGTAAGCCAGATACATCTATATTAATACTTGTAGCATTAGGATGATACTCGATGGAGACGGGGATTAGGTTCTTCTTACCATAATAGGCCTCAACATAAAAGTATCTCGACCTATCTATAAATGAAACCGGGAAGTTGAAAACTACACTTCCCGGGTTATCACCAATAATTTCTACCTGATAAAATAGATATAGATTACCTCCATTCTTCTCAATAAAAATCTTCTGATCAATATTTAATAAGCTCCCCTGTCCATATACGCCATTTATATAGGGGAGCAGCGATATACCCACTACAAGAACCGCGAGTATTAAGTAACCAGTACTCTTCAACTATATATTCACCACCGGAATCAACGATATAGTATGATATGAATATTAATGTTCAATATAAAATTTATTTTAAAGAAACTGTTGCCACCACAGCTATCCACACATCAAGTTATTTATGCCCCGAATATCATGGGATGAATGAGGGTTGAGCCATGGAGCTATCGGATTCGCATATAATTCCAGATGATATGCTTAGGGAATTAGGCTACAATAATATAGAAGAATTATTCAACGACATATTACCAAGGGAGATAAGATTCGATGGAAAACTAGATATACCGAAGATACCCGAGAAGCTGCTTGGAGACTATCTAATGGATAGGCTCTCAAGAGACAAGGTATTCAAGCCAAACAATATATATGTAGGAGGCGGCGTCTGGCCAGTATACATACCTTATATAGTATATTATATAATAAGTAGGAGCGAGTTCCTGACGAGCTATACACCCTATCAAGCAGAGATATCCCAAGGCACCATGCAGGCTCTATACGAGTATCAGAGCATGATGGCGGAATTGCTCGACCTAGACGTCGTCAACAGTTCTATGTACGACTGGTCATCAGCTGCTGGGGAGGCTCTACTCATGGCATGCAGGGTAAAGAAGATCAATTCCGTCTTAATACCTGACCACATCCCGTCAAACCGAGAGAGGGTGATAAAGACGTATCTATGGGGAGCTAACATATCCTACGGATATTTGAAAGCGGATGAAGAGGGGAATATAGATATAAAGGACTTGAAGCATAAACTCATGGAAGGAGTTGCCGGAGTATACCTAGAATATCCAAACATGTATGGATACATATACGAAAACTTAGACGAGGCAATTGATGCGATACATGGCAGTGACGCGCTTGTCATACTAGGGGTCGACCCCCTAGCCCTACCCATATTAAAGCCCCCCGGGGAATTAGGGGCCGATATTGCGGTCGGGGAGGGCCAGCCCCTCGGACTACCCATGAACTTCGGAGGACCCCTACTAGGAATATTTGCAGTAAGGGGGGAGATGGGATTAATAAGAAATATGCCGGGTAGAATAATAGGCCTAACTAGGGATATAGATGGCGATAGGGCCTTCGCCATGATACTACAGACAAGGGAACAGCATATTAGGAGGGAGAAAGCCACATCAAACATATGTACCAATGAAGCGTTATCAGCCATATCCACAGCCATATACATCTCGATAATCGGTAGGGACGGCTTGATAAAATTGTCCAAGGAACTCCTAATAAATTCACATAAGCTACATGAAATGCTCCTTAACCAAGGATTCGAGAACAAATATGACCTCCCATTCCACAGGGAATTCGCACTAAAACCAAATAGACCCTATGAATCAGGGAGTTTAATTAATTATCTAGTGAGCCATGACATCCTATTCGGCTATCTCGACAAAGATGCCCACGTAATATCAGTAAATGAATACCATACCTATGAAGACTTCACACATTTAATAGAATTGATAGGGGGATACAGATGAGTATGTTTAGGCAGGCTAAGTGGGACGAACCATTAATATATGAATTGGCAGGCCAATCCGACATAGATATACCTGAAGAAAACATATCTGAGATATCTAAATATATTCCAAGTAAATATATTAGGAGGAGGCTCAACCTGCCAAACCTTCCAAAATCCAGGGTGGTAAGGCATTACACTAGATTAACCCAGATGAATTATGCGGTAGACCTAGGCCTATACCCACTCGGAAGCTGCACAATGAAGTATAACCCAAAATTCAGCGAGTACCTAGTCAACACACCGAAAATAACAGCCATCCACCCCAACCAGCCCGTAGACACCATCCAGGGACTACTATCAATCCTATACGAATTCAAAAACTATCTATGCCAGATTACTGGCATGGATGCATTCACACTCCAGCCTGCCGCGGGAGCCCATGGCGAATACGTCGGGGTATTAATTATTAAAAAGTATCATGAGGCCAATGGAGATAGACATAAGGATGAGATAATCATCCCAGACTCAGCCCACGGCACCAATCCAGCGAGTGCCAAGATGGGTGGATTCAAGGTAGTGGAGATACCGAGCGACAAAAATGGATTAGTAGACATAGATGCATTGAAAAGCGCTGCCGGAAAATACACGGCAGGGATGATGCTCACCAATCCAAACACACTAGGACTATTCGAGAAGAACGTCGTTGAGATAGCCAGAATAATCCACGAAGTAGGTGGATTAATGTATTATGATGGAGCAAATCTAAATGCGATAGTGGGCTGGGCTAGGCCCGGTGACATGGGCTTTGACATAGTGCATGTAAACCTACATAAAACCTTCGCAACACCCCATGGTGGAGGAGGCCCGGGGAGTGGGCCAGTCGGGGTAAAGGCATTCCTCAAAGAATACCTACCAACACCATATATAGACAAAATAGACGACAAATACGTGTTGAGAGAGGACTTGAAACACTCCATTGGTAAAGTCCATGGATATTACGGTAATATAGCCGTCATAATCAGGGCATATCTATACCTAATATCGATTGGTGGAGACAACCTTAGGAAGATAAGTGGGAGAGCAGTAGTAAACTCTAATTACATGATGAGGAAAATCGCATCAACCAGAGGCGTCGAACTCCCATATAACCCCAAGACACTCAGGATGCATGAATTCGTAATAAGCCTCAAGAAACTAAAAGAAGAGACGGGTGTCACAGCCAGGGATGTCGCAAAAAGACTATTGGACCACGGGCTACATCCACCCACCATGTACTTCCCACTTATAGTTGAGGAGGCGATGATGATTGAACCAACAGAATCAGCATCAAAGGAAGAGATAGATGAATATGTAGATATATTCAGGAGAATTATCGATGAAGCATATGGATCCCCAGACAGGGTAAAGAACGCGCCCACCGAAACCAGTGTAAAGAGAATAGATGAGGCATATGGCTCTAGGCCCAAAAC
>WAMZ01000107.1 GCA_015522055.1 Candidatus Geothermarchaeota archaeon | reverse complement strand
CAAATACCTCTCGACATACCTATACATAGGCTTATCGGGGTGTAGGAACCTCCTATATACAATCCTTAGAAAGAGTTGGGAAAGCCATAGTCTTATAGACATCATAGTCACCTAGGTATTGTCGAAACCCAGTCTCTGCATAGGGATACATCGGGGTTATCTAGATATATGTATCCATCATTGGACAGGTATATAGACAGGTATATAGATATGCACTTGATTGAACATGGCTCTACCTTATAGAGTTCACCAAGCAACTTATGTATCTCTGGATCACCATCCCTATAGGGCTTGAAACACCTAACATCCTTCAAGCCGGCAATAAAAACTATTAATGCATCCCAACCATCCAACAACCTATCGATAATCTCCTTGATATGCCGCCTACCCCTGATTGATGGGCAGTCGGGATACATGGATTCCCCATTGGGCCCCCTCAAGACAGCGCTCTTCGTCTCAATAAATAACCTCCTGCCACTACTATCCATTAATTCATAGTCTAGTAGGGAGGAGCCTAGTCTAGGGGAACGCTTAACTATCCGATAACCCTCCAGCCACGGTATTAGACCATTAGATACTAGATGTTCAAAGGCTACATTCTGTAGACGTGTATCTATCAATGCATAGTAGTCACCGATCCTAACGCCTATTAGCCTATGCCTAAGCTTGACACCCCCAATCGGGACTAGTAAACCCTCCCTACCACTGGTTAAATATTCATTCAGCCTACCCGTATTGGTTATGTGAACCATCTCCCCACGGCCGTTAACATCTACCTCGACAACGAATCTATTTAACCTACGCAATATCCTACATCTCTCAATACCATGTACCTTTATGAGCTTCATGCCATAATTTACCTGAAAAGCCTCTTATGCTCCCTCATCATACACCTATTCCACACAATCTTTATACCAGCCTCATGGGCAAGCTCCACAGCCTCAGGATGATATATCCCCTCTTGGAGCCAAATAACCTTTGGATTCTTCTTTATAGCCTCCCTAACTACCTTGGGCACCTCCTCACTAGGCCTAAATACATCTACTACGTCTATATCACCCTCGACATCCAAAATCGACTTATATACCTTCAATCCAGCTATTTCATCAGCCATAGGGTTTACAGGAATTATTTCATAACCACGCTCCTTCAGATACATCGGGACATAGTGAGCAGGCTTATCTGGATTCCTAGACATACCTACGACAACGATCCTCCTCGAATTTAGGAAGATATCCCTTATCTCATCATCTGTATATCCATCGCTAGGTATCATCGGGGACACCCGATAATCCAAAATAGCACCAAGATAATTTATATCATTATATATTCATGGATAGAGGCATAGCAGCTATTCGTATATTCTATCTACGCTCTTATCCAGCTTCTTAACCTCCTCCATACTCATAAGCTCCTGAGTAACCTTAGCAAGCTGAACCTCCAGGCTACTCACCATCTTCTCCAACACATCACGCTGTGTAGTCAATGCACCCGCAAGGTCGCGGGCATCAATGACTCCCAGGAGCCTCCCAAACCTATTGACTACAGGGACCCTCCTAATCCCCTTACTACTCATAACCTTGGCAACCATCCCAAGATCCGCATCAGCTAGTACAACGACAACCTTCTTCGTCATTATATCCTCCAACTTAGTATTCTTTATATCCAGCCCCTTAGCAACAGCCCTCCTCACAATATCCCTCTCCGTAACTATACCAATAACCCTCTTCTCATCATCCAGTATAATAACCTCACCTCTATCAGACTCATCCAACAACTTAGCCGCATCGAGGACCGAAATATCCTTACTGGCATATATCGGCTCCTTCATGACATCCGCCGCCTTAAGCCCCAGAACCATGGATACAGCCTCATATATACGACGGGTAATCTCATCAGTAGGAGGTTTACTCTCCTTATCCGACACAGACATCACCACACCTACAATAAAATAATAGTAGATTATGAATGATATAGATGTTTCCCCTACCTACCGCCATGGACACCATATCTCACGAGCCCATATAAGCTACCCAAGAATATTACAAATATCAACATGAATAATGGAACATGGGACAATGCAAGGGGAGGCACCTCACCCGTGGGTGTAACGATAGACCTAGATAATCTCCCCAAATTGAATGTCGATATAACGAGCATTGGAACCGGGCATCCAGACTTATAGAGGTATATGGTGGCCGATATGTATACCGCGGCTAAGACAATATTCTCGAAAACTAGGAATCTTGGGAGCGGCGCCACGAAAATAACTCCAATATACATGAGGGACAGTATACTTGCTAAGACGACAGTCACAATCCTCCAGTTCATGGCGTGGACACTCCTCCAATTAAAAATGTATGACGAT
>WAMZ01000106.1 GCA_015522055.1 Candidatus Geothermarchaeota archaeon | reverse complement strand
GATATCCTTGTTTGGGAGGTTGATGAGGATAGGGGTATTGTTCTGGTTAGGGTTGTTAAGGACCCCTTTAGGTATCTTAAGGGTAAATATAGTAGTGATGAGCTGAGATATGAGGCTGTAGAGGAGTCGTGTGACGAGTTTTTTGAGGGGTAAATTAGGTTCTCGTCATCGACTTGGATATGTTGAATTGAATCTAGTTTTATTATTTTTTGGGGTATTGTTTGTTTTATGGGTGGGGGGCTTGTCTATTTATGATAAGATCTTAGGCGGTTTGGTGGATGCTTGTAAGGATTTGTCGAGGGAGTTTGGGGAAGATTTCTATGGCCTTATACTGTTCGGCAGTTTTGCTAGGCGGGAGGCCGGGGAGTATAGTGATGTGGATGTTTTTGTGGTCTTTAGGGAGGTCGGTGGATTAGGTTTTAGGGGGAAGGTATATAGGATTATATCTCGGTCCGTCAATAGGGATGTGACCCTGGTCTGCATGTCTCTGGATAGGCTTCTGGACCCTGGGCTCAGGCTCACCCCATTGTTGATTAATGTGGTTGCCGATGCTGTGGTGGTATGTGATCCTAAGGGTGTATTGGCTGGGTTTGTCGAGAAGGGGCGTAGGCTGATTGAGAAGGCTGGATTGGTTAGGTATAGGACGCCGGATGGAAAGTATGGGTGGAGGCCGGCCGGGGGCGGTAGGCTTAGGTACGTGGAGGTGCCTTGAATTGAATATAGATCCGGGTGGGGAGAGTAGCTACAGACTTAGACTGGCGATGATGTATCTGGAGGATGCGAAGGCGGCTCTGGAAACCCATGACTATAGGAGGGCCGTCCAGTCCTCACAGCTATGTGTAGAGAACTCGGCTGGAGCCATAATATCATTATTTAGGGTCCCCAGCTGGAGCCACAACCCAGCTCCAGAGCTCAGAGAAGTCAAAGATAATCTTGGTGAAGAGCTCCATACACGGTTGGAGAGACTGGCCATATTGGCTGAAGAATTGGCGCCCGAGCATGGCAGATCAACATATGGTGAGCCTGAGGCCGGGCTGACGCCATGGGATATATACAGTGAGGAAGATGCAGAGAGGGCTGTAAGCTACGCCTCCGAGGCATACTCAATAGCATCATATATTCTCGATGTAATATCATCGGGTAAATAGTTGGGTATCCAGTTATAATTTTGTCTTGTATCTAGTGGTTTAAGGCTTCTAAATTTATTTATAGACGCCAGCTATTCATGCTCCGGTATGGTGTAGTGGGGTATCCCCTTTCTCTTTACCTCGGTCAATATGCCTTTGGTTAATAGTATGTCTATTGCCTTTGTGACTTGCTTCTCCGACGCCCCAGTCATCCTCATTATGTCTTCCTTCGTTATTTCCCTGTGTTCCTTGGCCAGCTCCACTATCCTATCCATGAGCCTCTCCCGCCTCCTTTCGCGGGCTAGATTTATGACTGATAGGGTGATGGCTATGGGTATTATGAAGTATACTAGTATTATGATGGCTAACTCGGCTGGAGATGTGGGTGCTGGTGATGCGGCTTGTGGGAGCATTGTATTAAATGGGTATGGGTTTGGGATCATGCTAGTCTAACCCCGATACTATCGTCTCTAGACATATCTCGACAGCCATATACTCCGCCTCCTTTAGGAGGCCGCTGCCCCACCCCCTCACCCACCTACCGCTATGTAACTCGTCTGATATGACCAGCAGTATCGCCATCTCCACACCATGGTATTCTGATACTGCCATTAGGGCTGTGGACTCCATGTCGACGCATAACACACCTTGTGAGCTGTACCTCCTAACCTTATCCACCGTCTCCCTGAAAACAGCGTCGGTGCTCCATACACCACCCACATGGTATTTTAAGCCACGGCCATCCAGCCGCTCCCTAAGCCCCCTAAATACCTTATTATCAACCCGCGGTACATAGTCTGGGGGCATATAGTGGTAGCTCGTCCCCTCCTCCCTAACACCCCAGTCCGGTAATACATAGTCCCCGATACCTACCTCCGGATGTATGGAGCCCGCCTCACCAACCGCGATAAACTTCCTGAGTCCCGAAGCGATAGCCAGTTCCAAGGCGAATATGGTGGCCGGCGCCCCATAAAACGGATATATTAGGCCTAGCTCCACACCATCATACTTTATTCTATAGGGCTTATTGGAGGGCCTCAGCTCAGCATCGACATCGGCCAACTCCCCAACCGCCTCAGCCATATACTCAGTAAAAATTAATATACCTAATTCAGGTATGTCTATGCCTCGGACGAGTTGATCTGGTGTAGCAATCAATCCACCAGAGCCGGGCACTATACACATAGCAATAACCTCACTGAGATTAAATATTATCTGCAGTAGATGAATGTTACGAGATATTATTTTAGATATACATGATTATAGGGATGGTTGTATTTGCCTCGGCGACCATACTTAAATTAGGACTTACTCTTCAGCATTTTCTGTACTAGTTGGTTCTCTCTCCTTGTGTGTTCCTTCTTTAATTTATGAAGCTCTTCTAAGAGACGTCTTGTACATGTAAAATCCCCAAGCTCAACACACTCCATTATCTTGTTCGCGAGTTCTAGAGCGGCCTTATGTTCGCGTTCAAACTCCGAAATAATATCTTTATACTCCTCAGGCAGTATTGGGAAGAACTTGGTCTCCTCAAACTCAAAATGTGCAGATACCAGCTTTACATAATTTTTCAGAAATGATTTTAATTTGTCCTTAGTGGACTCATTTAAGTTAATTTCATCCGCTAGGTCATGCTCCAGGATTATCTCAATCGACTCAGAGAGCATCTCCTCGACAGCCTTATGTTCTAACAAGATCTGTCTCAGTATGCTCTCCAAATTCATAAATTTTCTTTATTATAACTTTCGAATCAAATTAATATTTTTTTGACAAATGTTCAATTAGCTTTCAGCTAGACAGTTTAACAAGTCTAAGTGTTCTCAGTGCTATATAT
>WAMZ01000105.1 GCA_015522055.1 Candidatus Geothermarchaeota archaeon | reverse complement strand
TAATATTCTTAACCCTAGTGCCCTCAAGGACGTCGGCTAGATTCCCAAAGTTAATATCATGGCAAATCACTGTATTCGCACCGGAATCCCTAAGTATATATTCTACTTCAAGAGATGTATAGGTGGGATTCATAGGTACAACCGTTGCACCTAGCTTGAGTATAGCGAAATAGGAAATTATGAACTGGGGCGAATTCAGGAGATATAATGCAACCATGTCACCCTTACCTACACCAAGTTTCGATAGAGAATAAGCAAATTTATTTATACATTTCCCGAGCCACCCATACTTAAACCTATCACCAAGGAAGATCACCGCATCCCTATCCCTATACCTCCGGATAGTTTCCTCCAATGCCTTATGATAAGGCTCATCAGGGATATCTAGCTCAGGCCTAACCCCATCAGGATAGAATCTTACCCATGGCTTCTCCTTAACATATTTAGGCAACATGATAATCAAAAATAAATAAAATATTTTAAGTTCTTAAAAGAAATGCTATAAAACTATATATGAAGAGAGTTACATAATATATTCTGTTGAATTAAGCTGTATGCTTCTAGGTGAATGATATGAAACGAGGGGTTTCTAGACTAACAATTATCGCAGTCATCCTAGTCGTGATACTAGCAGGGATAGCCGCATATATTTTCTTACTCACACCACCCGAAGAGGTAAAGGAGATACGTATAGGGATAGCTGGGCCACTAGAATATACACGGTATTGGCCACCGTCGTGGGGCTGAGATGGCGGTCGAAGAGATAAACAACGCTGGAGGTATAATCATAAATGGAACTAGATATATGCTAAAACTATTCTTTGAAGATACACGGGAAGCCGATCCAACTATACCAGTTGAGGAAGGTGTGGCCGCAATATCTAGATTAGCGACTGTCCACAAGGTACATGTCATCATAGGCGGCTTCAGAAGCGACGTGGTAATAGCCATGCAGGAGGAGGCAATGAAGTATAAGATACCATTCATAGTGGCTGGTGCATCGGCAAATACGATAACGGAGAGGGTCCTAGAGAATTATGACAAATATAAATATACATTCAGAATAACACCTACAAACTCAACCACACTGGCACTGGCCTACATAGAGATATACAAATATCTAAGACAGGAATATGGTTTCACTAAAGTCTATATAATAGCCGAGGATGCACTATGGACTAGGCTTATGGTAGATAGGGTCCTACTAGCCTACTTACCCAAACTAGGGTATGAGATAGTTGGAGGACCTACATTCGTCCCCCTAGATGCTAGAGACTTGTCGGCCGAGATGACCGATATAATAAATAGTGGCGCAGAAGTGATAGCCACGATATTCTCAGGTGATGTCGGCATTATATTCACGAAATACTGGGCAGATATGGGTGTAAAAGCAGTTCCCATAGGCATCAACGTATACTCCCAGCTAGAGACCTACTGGGAAACAACCGAAGGCAAGACAAATCTGGAGGCTACACTCACTGATGTGGGCACTTTAGAGGGCCCGATAGGAGGGGCATTCTACCGAGCCTATGTAGAGAAATATGGTGAAAGCCCAGTCTACACAGCCCCAGCGACTTACCAAGCTGTATATTTAGTCGCAAAGGCTATAGAGAAAGCTCAGTCATTAGATCCTGACAAGATCGTTAAAGCACTCGAAGAAATCGGATACAAAGGAATAATGGGCAATGAATTAGCTCCACTAGGCAATAGATTCCTCATAAAGTTCACAAAGAGCCATGACATTATGTGGGGAGTAACAGACCCCAATAAAGGCATGATAATGGGTCTACAGCAATGGCAGGATGGTAAGAGAGTCATAGTATGGCCACCAGCCGCCGCAACAGGGGAACTGAAGCTACCATAGAGGAATGATATAAGATGCTCCCCATCCTTATTTATGGAACAACCTTAGGCTTCACCCTAGCTTTAATAGCTATAGGCCTCAGCCTAGTATTCGGCGTAGCAAGGATAATAAACTTCGCTCACGGCGCATTCTTCGCAATAGCCTCATACACTCTATACCTATTCTTTATCACATTAAATATACCTCTACCAGTATCAATGATACTTGCCCTGATATCAACCGCCACTATATCTGTAGTAATGTATATAATATCGTTAAGTAGGGTAAGGGGAATGGAACTAAACGAGATGATAATCACTTTGGCATTCACGATAATCGTAATAGAACTATTGAGGATATACTTCGGGCCCTCCCCACTCGGGGTGCCCAGCTTCATGAAGGGAGGAATAACCATAGCTGGATATGTAGTAGATATGCAGCGTATATTCATCGTAGTAATATCAATAGCCACCTTGGCTGCACTAGCATTCCTAGTAAAGAAGACTCGAATAGGGATAGGGATGAGGGCTCTAGCGCAGGATGAGGATGCAGCCATGCTAATAGGAGTCAACAGAGAAAAAATGTGTATAATCTCACTAGCAATATCAGCTATACTAGCTGGGATAGCCGGGGTATCGGTCACCCCGATAATGACCGCATCCCTAGAGGGGGCCTGGTATGCACTCCTAAACGGTATAGCTATAGTAATACTGGGCGGCCTTGGAAGCCTAGTGGGCAGCCTAATAGCAGCATTCATCATAGGTTATGCAGAGATAATTATAGCTACATACGTATCAAGCCACCTAAAGTCCATCGTAGCACTAATATTCATAATAGTAATACTGATACTGAGGCCATCAGGGATCATGGGTAGGCACCATGAAATCGAGGAAAGAGTCTAACAAAAACATTAGAACCATAAGGAAGGAGAGGCTCGATAGAGGCGCGAGGGCGAGATCCAAGGACCTATACGTATTAATGTCATATGAGGACATCGCATACGTAATATTACCTAGGGTCCTCCCACCGCTGATCCTATTAGCCTTCCCATTCATAGTTAGGGATACATACTGGCACATGGTGTTCTTCCTAGCAGGATACTATGCAGTCGCTTCAATGAGCTGGGATCTACTAGGAGGATTCACAGGCCTAGTCAGCTTCGGACACTCCCTATTCATAGGGTTCGGCGGATACTTTACAGCCATACTAAATGTATGGTACGGCGTCCCCATATGGCTATCTATACCTATCGGGACCTTAGCCGGGGCAGCTATGGGAACACTCATATTTGCACCATGCCTAAGAACAAAGGGTGTATATTTCTCACTAGTATCCCTAGTAGCCCCACTAGTAATGGTTGGCAGCATCCTAGCATTCGCAGAGATAACCGGGGGAGAGGAAGGTATATATGGCCTCGAAAATCCATTGACAGAGCTACAATGGTATTACATAATGGCCGGACTGGTACTCCTAACATTCCTCATACTACGAAAGATTGCATACAGCAATTTTGGACTCGTGCTCCAAGCAATAAGGGATAACGAACCCTCGGTAAAAGTATCTGGTATAAACCCAGTTAGATATAAAGTTACTGCATTATTCATCAGTGGATTATTCGCGAGCCTAGTGGGATCACTCCAGGCACACAAACTATCATTCGTGGGCCCATCATACTTTTATCTATCCATATCCGTCGGGATCATCACCATGAGTGTACTAGGCGGAGTAGCCACCATCATAGGCCCAGCCATAGGGGCATACATCCTAACCATACTAACCGAGTGGCTCAGATGGCTAGGCGGCCTAAGAATGCTACTGTATGGAGTAATCCTATTAATACTACTAAACTTCAAGCCAGAAGGGATATATAGATATCTGGAGAGAACCTACCAGACATTCGAGAGACAGGTGGTAGAAGAGTGAGTAAAATACTCAGGGTAGAGAATGTAACCAAGAGATTCGGCGGTATCATTGCCGTTAAAAACGTATCGTTCGAGGTTGATGAAAAGGAGATAGTAGCAATAGTCGGCCCCAACGGGGCGGGAAAAACAACATTATTAAATATTATAAATGGATTCGTTAAGCCAGATGAGGGAAGAATATATTTCAGAGATAGGGACATAACTGGCCTCCCACCCTACAAGATAGCCCAGCTAGGGATATCCAGGACATTCCAGACGCCTAGACCGATACATAGACTCCGTACAGTATTCAATATAATAGTCCCACTCGTCTCACCCAGGATAAAGAGAACCACCGGATGGTTCGGCGACGAGCTGGTTAGGGCCATCGATATACTTGAGGAAGTAGGCTTCGAGAGGGACTCTGAGTATCTATGGAAACCGGCAGGCCTACTACCCCATGGATACCTGAGGAGGGTAGAGCTCGCAAGGGCATTAGCACTCAGACCAGAGCTAATACTCCTCGATGAACTCTTCTCAGGACTAAGTAGCCCCGAGGTTAGGAGCATAATCCCCCTACTACTCAAACTCAGAGATAGGGGGCTAACCCTAATAATGGTGGAGCATAGAGTAAAGGATGTATCCGAGATAGCCGACCGAGTAATAGTGCTACATAAGGGAGAGAAGATCGAGGAGGGAGACCCAGAGACCGTATTGAAGTCCGAGAGGGTTTTAAGGGTATACCTTGGGGGGAGATAGTTGCTCGAGACTAGCAACCTAACGATATACTATGAGAATGCAATAGCTGTAAACGATGTTAATATAAGGGTTATGGAAGGGGAGATAGTAGCTATATTTGGATCCAACGGAGCAGGAAAATCAACACTACTAAACTCTGTATCGGGATTATTGCAGGAAAGAGCCAGGAGAGAGCTACAGAGAGGAGGTGAGAGAATAACCATCCTAGGAACCATAAAATTCAATGGAGTAGACATCACCCATAAACCACCTTGGGAGAGGATTAGAATGGGTATAGCCCTATGCCCCGAGAGAAGAAGAATATTCCCAGAGATGACGGTTTATGAAAACCTGCTATCAGGTGCATACCTCAGAAAAGACAAGGAAGGAATTAAACAAGACCTAGAATTCGTACTAGAGGTATTTCCATCCCTAAAAGATAGACTAGGGCAGATAGCTGGATTCCTGAGTGGAGGAGAGCAACAGATGCTTGCAATAGGAAGAGCATTAATGTCAAACCCCAAACTACTAATGCTAGACGAACCACTACTAGGACTTGCACCAATAATACAGCTCGACCTCCTCGAACGAATAAAGAAGATAAATATAGAGAAGGGGACAACCATCCTAATAGCCGAGCAATACGTATCCCCAACAATAAACTATATAGATAGGGGTTACATCATGGAAACAGGCGTCATAACCATAGAGGGCACCCAACGAGAACTACTCGATAACCCCCAGATAAAAACGGCATACCTAGGCGTATAAAAGCCAAGACAAGGGCTAAAACAGTTCATGAATATCATAATAGACAATTTTTATAT
>WAMZ01000104.1 GCA_015522055.1 Candidatus Geothermarchaeota archaeon | reverse complement strand
CCCCCTCTAAAAATAATACTATATTAAAATTTTTGTTTGAACTGGTGTGGCGAGAATGAACGTTAGGGGCATTCTCATAACTTTACTTATTCTCTCTACTGTCATAATGGTTAGTGGCGTCGATGTCCGGGCTACTCCAGCGGTATGGACGGTCGGTGTTGGCGGGGATTTCCAGAATGTCACCGATGCCTTTTCAAGTGGTCTCTTAATCGATGGAGATGTTCTGGTGTTTATTAGTGACGTAAGTGACTATTGGGGATTGACTATAGACACGAATGTATCCATAGTTGGTGGGTGGTATACTTGGCACCTAATAAATAATACGCCTGGTGAGAGTAATGGTGTTTATGTTCTAGATAGGCCTGAAAACCCAACAAGCTTCTCGATAAGTAACGTGACGATTCTCGTTGAGAGCCCCAATATAAATTGTGTAATTTGGACCAATGCCTCAGACTTCAGTCTAACCAATGTTG
Organism: Candidatus Geothermarchaeota archaeon; assembly: GCA_015522055.1. Classification (GTDB taxonomy): domain Archaea; phylum Thermoproteota; class Nitrososphaeria; order Geothermarchaeales; family JDFR-13; genus WAMZ01. Next base: position 3,499 of record WAMZ01000104.1, on the reverse strand, counting down.
GATTTGTGGCTACTGGGTCCAGCTATTCATGGAGGAATTCTATATACGGACTATATTCCTCCCAAACCGTATCCATAAATATTAAAAACTTCTTTGATAATGGTTCGGTGGCGAACGCTGTATATCTAGATTTCTATGGAACTAGTGTGGTTAACATTTATATAGATGGATTCTATAGTCTCCGTGATAGTGTGATCGGTGATGGTGACTTATATATTCATTTCGGTGACCAGTCTCTGGCTAATGCTTATCTCAGCAACCTATATTTCAACAATACTAAGTATGGTGTAACTTTGGATTCATACGATAGCTCTATAGTTAACATGTATATAAATGGCCTTGGAACTGAATATGTTCTCTATGATGCGATATCTCTCGATCTATATGGTGACAGTGCATATATTGAGATGAATAATGTCTGGATCCAGTATTCTGACGGCTATGGTATTGATGTCTATGAATATACAGCTAGTGGTGGTGATATAGTTATAAATAATGTGGTCATTGATTATGCCGAAGGGGATGGTGGATACTTCGACCTATATTCAGATTCGGAGTCCCACCTATATATCAATAACTTCGTTGTTAACTATGCTGAATATCCATTGGAGGTCTATGGATATCCACTAGGGAATCTAGAGGTTGAGCTTTACAATATATTCATCAACGAGTCATATAGTGATTCCATCTATATAGACTCTGAACCAGGTGGCTATTCAAACATTATTATGGATAGTGTAGTGGTCAATTATAGTGGAGGGGAAGCAGTATCCTTGTTTGGCTATGCGGATCTCGATTCATATATGAGTATCTCCAATATATACCTTGGCTATACAGCGGATGATTCCTTCGTCCTCTACGACTATACAATTGGTGATGTAGATATCTCTATATCCCATGTATATGCTAACCGTAGTGATGACGACTTTATGTACTTGGATATAGAGCCAGGCGGAACTGCCTCAGTAGGTCTAATGGATCTATATGTAAATTATTCCTATTCCTCCGGCGTAGTTCTCGATATTTATCCAGGGATTGACCTCTACCTCTCCATGGAGAATATTTACATAAATTATTCTGGGTATAATGCTATTTATGCTGGCCTATATTCATCAGTCTTGGAAACGGTGTATGCCGACATATCTAATCTGTATGTGGGATACTCGGATTTATGGGCTTTATATATAGACTTCTATTCCGTCTATGGTTATTTAAACATATCTAGGGTCTATATTGGGGAGGCAGGTGTTAGTAGAACAGAATCCATATGGATATACTTGGATGGCTCATACTACACGGCTCTTCTTCAAGATACCTATATCAAGTATGCCCATTGGAACGCCATAACTGTATACACCAACTCCCATGAATCCTCGATAGTTCTTAAGAATATCTATATTGGGGGGGCTAGTGGGAATGGATTGAGATTCATGGGTCCAACGAGGGTCTTTAGTTATAATGATGTATCATTGTATAATGTGTGGGTCGGCTCAACTGGCCCAGGTAACTATGCATTTATTATGCTGAACACCAGTAATATGTTCGATACATTGGTTGTGGAGCACTCAGTATTCAATGGGACAATCTATTTATCTAGGGTAAATAATGCTTGGTTTATCGATACATATTTCAATGAATCCGGTTCAGACCTATATTTATCCATTGTGAATATTACATGGACACTAGACATCTATGCAGTATCAACGTATACAGGTCTCCCAATCCCGGGTGTCTATGTAACAATATATAATGATACTGAATTGTTGGCAGCTGGTTATACCGGCTCGGATGGACACTTTAGGTACTGTCTCAGTTATACTATCAATGATGTTTTGAGGACGTCTCCATATTTATCTGCGGTCGCTTCTATACAGAATTCTATAGTGGTGTGGAATAATACTGGTGGCTTTAGTCTGCCGGGCTGGTACTCTCCAGTCGTTCTTGAACTTAATTATACATTGATAAGGGTAACTGGGGTGTCTTCGGATGGCATAACCACCCTAGTACTTGACGGTAAGACGGGATGCGTGAGTCTCTGTTGGTACATGGATCCCACCAATCCCAGTAAGAATAGGATCGAGAAGCATCCAGTCAGGGTTCTCAGCTCTTATGAATCGAATAATATAACGATATTCAATATAATGATATGTTTTAATGTTGCTGGCAAGAAGGTTTGGCTTCCAGCCCAGTTAATTATCGATAGTAACACTGGAACCGTGTTTTTGACTGGACCGATAACACTTTATGCTAGGATATAGAATGTGTACCCCTTTTTCTTTCTTCTTTTTCATTATTTATTTATCATAATTTATAGGGTAGGCTGCGTAAATTCTAATTTACTGTAGCGTTCCTTATTAGTCTGGTGGATAGTTATGAGAACAACTATATCTGTTATTAAAGCTGATATAGGTAGTGTGGCCGGGCATGTAACTGTACCTGAGGAGATTCTTGAGTATGCGAAAAGGAGGCTTGGAGAGGCTGTAGAGACGGGTCTCCTAAATTCCTTCTATGTTACTCATGCTGGGGATGATTTGGAATTGATAATGACGCATCATAAGGGTGTTGATAACGAGGAGATCCACGGTCTTGCGTGGAATGTTTTCAGGGGGGCTACTGAGGAAGTTTCAAAGAGGCTGAAGTTGTATGGGGCTGGTCAAGACCTTTTGAAGGATGCTTTTTCAGGTAATGTTAGGGGGATGGGTCCTGGTGTTGCCGAGATGGAGTTTGAGGAGCGTAAGAGTGATCCTGTAGCAGTTTTCATGGCGGATAAGACCGAGCCTGGTGCCTGGAATATCTATCTCTACAAAATATTTGCAGATCCATTCAATACTGCTGGTTTGGTGATTGATCCTCGGCTTCATGAGGGCTTTAGGTTCATCGTCTTGGATGTGCAGACGGGTGAAGAATATGCCTTTGATGCTCCTGATGACATTTATGATCTACTTGCATTAATCGGTACGCCTAGCCGTTATGTAATTAAGAATGTTTTTAGGAGGAGTGATGGGGAGGTTGCTGCTGCTGCATCGACGACGAGGCTTTCCTTGATAGCTGGTAAGTATGTTGGTAAGGATGACCCTGTTTTGATTGTGCGGAGCCAGTCGGGGTTCCCGGCTATGGGTGAGATATTGGAGGCTTTCGCTACACCTTACCTGGTCGCTGGTTGGATGAGGGGTAGTCATGTGGGACCCTTGATGCCGGTTCCCTTAAGGTACTCCAAGGTCGCTAGGTTTGACGGTCCACCCAGAGTTATTGGTTTGGGTTTCCAAATATCAAATGGTAAGCTTGTCGGTCCAGTAGACCTCTTTGATGACCCCTCCTTTGATCATGCTAGGCGGGTTGCCTCAGAGATCGCTGACTACATTAGGAAGCATGGGCCATTCATGCCGCATAGGCTCGGTCCTGAAGAGATGGAATACACGACTCTCCCGCAAGTCTTAGAAAAATTGAGGGGTAGGAAGGATTAACCATCTCCTCCTTCTTTTTACATATACATTTACAT
>WAMZ01000103.1 GCA_015522055.1 Candidatus Geothermarchaeota archaeon | reverse complement strand
CCTTGGACAATGCGTCGCTTAAGGTGCATCCATCCACCACAGCCCCAGCCGCCGGACTATTTCCATCGACACCATCTGTATTGAATGCAATAACGGCCACCCCATGTAGATTGTTAACCCTCCTAACGATAGATAATAATAATTCCTGGTTCCTACCACCCGTCCCTGGACCAGTCACGCTAACACTCGTCTCGCCACCAGCTAGCAACACGGAGGGAGGCTCCACGGGCTCATTATCCCAATACATATCCTCGACTAAGGATGCTATGACTTGCCCAACCTCCCTAGCCTCACCTATAAGTCTGCCACTCAATATGAATGCATTATAACCCTTTAATTCCGCATACATCTTCATATTCTTAAGACCATGCCTACCACTAGCGACAACAACATTACTAACATTCCTTAGAACCGGGTCACCCTTCCTAATGGTCTCTTGATAACCCCCCTCAATGCCAGTCATAATCGCCCTACTAACACTCGTCGGCAAATCATCCCAAATATTATAGAACTCTAGTATCCTCTTGGCATCATCGAAGGTAGTATTGTCGTGTAATGTTGGGCCGCCAGCCACATCCATAACATCTTTCCCTAATGACGGCGATATTATTAATGATACAGTCCTACGGGGATAGAGATGCTGGGCCAACTTCCCACCCTTAACCCTCGATAGGTGCTTGGTAACTATGGAGAATTCGTGGGGTGGAATGCCCCGAGACCTACACATCCTGTACAACTCCCCCAAATCCGATATAGGGATTCCATCGAGGGGAACCTCGAATAGGGACTCGCCACCACCGCTAATCAACACTACGATAGTCATGTCCTCGGGGCTTGAGACGATTAGATTAAGGAGCTTCTGCGAAGCCTTAAGAGTAGACTCATCTGGATATGGATAGCCTCCATAAAGCACCTCCACACCATTGTCTCGGAGATAATCCATATCCCTCCAATTAACACGCCTCCTATCAGCTATTACAAGCCCACCCCTCAAGTTATGGGACGCATAGTCAACAATAGCCTTACACATCCCCAGGACGGCTTTACCGAACCCGACTAATATAAAGCCACCACTCAAATCAACCTTATCAACCTTATCCCCAGATAAGTATAGATACCTCCCATCCTTCGAGATATACCTAGTAGTCGCCTTATATGAATCGACAGACTCCAATCCATGGGCCAATATCTCGAGACCCTCCACAACCGAGTATTGGCAAGCCCTACAAGAATCAGCCCTATAGGAATGGATGAGCCTAGGATAGATAGTTTCACTCAAAGCTCCTCCCCCTCACGCCTCTCACGAATCTTCTTCATGACCCTCTCAGGGAGCGCTATATCCTCCCTCCTAAGAACCGCTGGAGAGGTAACAATCATCCCCCTCCCAGGAACTATATGAATCTCATGGAGATATAGACTATGGTTGGTCTGCCTCATCTTCTCGATGACAACATATCTCTTCAATACATTCCCCCTAGTACTCTTCCTAAACCTAATAATTCCATCAGCCACATGCTCCACACCAAAGCCGAACGCCTCCATCGTGGTAATGGCATATTGACTAACTGCCAGTGTAGTAAAATCCCACTTAGACAACACCTTCTTAAGAGTATATGAATACTGCCTAGCCATGGCAGGCTTATTCAGCCAGAACGCCGATAAACTATCTATAACTAGCCTCGCTTTACCATAACCCAACTCCTTCTTAGCCTCAAGAACCTTATTTATAAGCTCGTCGATATCTAAATACTTAAGTGTCCACCTATCATCCCCCATCAACGCATCGATAATTATCAATGACCCCTCCTCAATGGCCTTCCTGAAATCCATACCAAATTGAAGAGCCTGATTTATTATGGATTCCCTAGTCTCTTCAGTCGTAACATATATATTCTTATCCTCATTGAGTACACCCATATTTATAAAATGTATACATAGGATGGTCTTCCCAGTTCCAGGCTCACCCACAACTGCTACCATGAAACCCCTTGGGATTCCACCCTCGATCAACTTATCTAGAGAAGGCACACCAGTCGAGAGGCGCTCCATCACACACCAATTAAATATATCCCTTATTTAAATACAAAAATCATTCTTAAAATCCATTTTAGGGGGTAAATGAGGCGAATGAATACATATACCGATGGATACACTGAACACGGGAGATACATGCACTCATGTATAAACTGTGGAGGGGAGACGGGGGATGATAGGCTCTACCTCGGACTCCCATGTAGGAAATGCTTACCCCAAATTCCTAGGAATAGAGATATAAAGACTATATATAATGCCCTAAAGGAGAATGGTGTCCTCACCAAGCGATTCGAGAGACTATATAGAATGGAGGTTAACACAGAGGAATTTATAGAATTCTTCAAGGAGATAATGGCAAACACACCCTGGAGCGCCCAAAGAACATGGGCCAGAAGAGTCTTCAAAAAGGAGAGCTTCTCGATCCTAGCCCCTACAGGGGTGGGTAAAACACTATTTGGTATGATAATGTCTCTATATATAAGTGGACTCAAGAAGTGGGGTAAATCATATATACTCGTGCCGACAACGACCCTCGTAGATCAAGTTACAACCAGGATGAAAGAATATGCCGCCAAAGCAGGGATCGATGCCAAGATAATTGGATACCACTCCCATGTAGAAGATAGGGTCGAGTTAGTGAAGAAGATAAGGAATGGAGACTATGACATCTTAATTACTACAAACCAATTCCTATCAACACGATACGACCTACTTGAAGGTACGGTATTCAACATGATATTCGTAGACGATGTTGATGCAATAATTAGGAGAAGCAAAAACATCGACAAGATATTAAAGTTGATTGGAGTCCCTAATGAGGCCATCCAATACGCGATGGAGTCCGTTAAACTAAAGGCGAGTCTAACTACCCAAAGAGAGGATAAGAAGGCCACTCTAAAGAGGATCAACGAATTGACTCGCCAAATCAATAAACTTAAGAAGAGGGTGAAGGGCATTCTTATAGTATCCACGGCTACGGGTAGACCAAGGGGGCTTAAGGTAAAGTTATTTAGGGAGATCCTGGACTTCCAAGTCGGCATGCGCTCCGAGGTGATACGCAACATAGTAGACCTATATACTATACCAGATTCGGGTAGACTTGAGGAATCCCTAATAAATATTGTTAAGGAATTGGGTAAAGGGGGATTAATATATATACCCGTAGATAAAGGTGTCGAGTACGCATACCACCTCGCCGAGGTACTTAGGAGGGAAGGCCTTAGAGTAGGTGTCGTCACAGCAGAGGACAAGAGTGGATTGAAGCAATTTATAGAGGATGAGCTCGATATCCTCATAGGGGTAGCAATCTATTACGGGGTGATGGTGAGAGGCATCGACCTCCCCGAGAAGATTAGATACGCCATATTCGTTGGTGTACCAAGATTCAAGTTCAGCACCGATCTAGAAGCCCCTTCACCCATCCATCTGGCCCGGATACTACCTATATTAAAGGAGGCCCAGTTGGGAGACCCAAGCAAAATAGATGAATATATGCGTATAATGAATAGACTACTCCAGAGAGCAAGCTACGCCCGCCTAATAAAAGCCACTGAGATACTTAGGGGAGATAGGGAGCCCGAGACAAAATTCGAAGAGAAACTAGTCGAGGTCAAGAATTATGTCTATACATGTCTAAATCGGAAAGACGCATATAATAGGATAAAGAGGTTAAGGCATGTCGATATAACGATTGAGCAGGATAAGTTCTATATATTGATACCTGATGTGATGACATATATTCAGGCCAGCGGGAGGACAAGTAGGCTCTACGCAGGAGGCATAACGAAGGGCCTAGCAGTAACTATAGTGGACCATAGGAAGTTATTGGACGGCTTAATAACCAGGATGAAATGGATAGTCGAGGATTCAGAATGGAAGAGATACGAAGATGTAAATATCAAGGAGATACTTAGTGAGGTTGATAGAGATAGGGAGCGGGTAAGGCTCGTCAGAGCAGGTGTGATCACCCCTGAGTTTAGAGACCCAGTCAAGACTAAACTGATGATTGTCGAGTCACCAAACAAGGCTAGAACGATAGCCGGGTTCTTCGGAAAACCAACTATTAGAAGAAGGGATAGAAACGTTGTATATGAGGTATCGATAGGTAGCCTTATATTAATGATAACGGCTAGCGGCGGCCATGTATATGACTTAGTAACCCTTCCTAGGAAGTATGAGAGGGAGAATGGCCTCCTCTACGGTGTATATATCAGGGATGGAAAATATATCCCACTCTATAACTCAATAAAGAGATGCTTGAAATGTGGCCATCAATTTACATCTGAGCAGGATGAATGCCCAAAGTGTGGCTCACCAGACATATATGACTCGTTGAGTAGGGTTGAGTTCATAAGGGAGTTGGCCACCGAGGTTGATGAAGTATTAATTGCTACAGACCCCGATGTAGAGGGTGAGAAGATAGGGTGGGATGTAGCCATACTCATTAGGCCATATACAAAGAAGATAAGTAGATTGGAGTTCCATGAAATAACTAAAAAAGCGATAACCAATGCACTGGAGAAGCCTAGAGAGTTCATAAAGGAGTATGTCGAGGCACAAATAGTGAGACGTATAGAAGATAGGTGGATAGGCTTCCTACTCTCAGGGAAGCTAAGGACCGAGCTTAGGGAGAGGATAGGAGACAGACTATGGTTTAGACTTAAGAAGGGCGAGTGGAGCGCAGGCAGAGTACAGACACCAGTATTAGGTTGGGTGATCAATAGGTGGGAAGAGGTCGAGAAAAGCGTCAGAGAAGTATATGATATAACGCTCCCATACGGAATCACACTAGAGTTGTATAGAGATGAGATAGGTACAATAAAGGATGATGATGAGTTCATTATAAAACTGGATAAGGAGTATATCGATGAAACCCACCCCCCACCACCATATACCACCGACTCCCTCCTACAGGATAGTAGCAGATACTACCGCCTAGGAGCAGAGGAGACGATGAGGATAGCCCAAGACCTATTCGAGATGGGTCTCATAACCTATCATAGAACCGACTCAACAAGGGTCTCAGACAAAGGGATTCAGGTAGCAAAGGAGTATCTAAAGTCAAAATATGAAGATGCCGATGAGTTATTCAGGCCTAGGAAATGGGGTGAAGAAGGCGCCCACGAGTGTATAAGGCCGACTAGACCGATAGACGCCGAAACACTCATTGAGTTAGTCAACCAGGGAGACATAATATTGTATATCCCGTTGACGAAGAACCATATAAGGATATATTCCATGATATTCCGTAGATTCATAGCCAGCCAGATGAAGCCAGCAATTGTAAAGAAACAGAAAATATCTGTATTCTTGAATGATAGGAAGTTGATTGAGGAGGATAGAGCTATAGAGCTTATAGAGGAGAGCTACAACCGCGTAAATAAATTGATAGAGTTAAAGCCACGTATAGAGGAGGAGGTAAGGGTCAGGCCTATTAAAATAACATTAAGAGAGAAGCCAACTGTATATGGCTACACCCAAGGCGACATAATCAGGGAGATGAGGGAAAAGGGTATAGGGCGGCCCAGTACATATGCGAAGATCGTCACCACCCTCCTACAAAGAAGATACGTATTCGAGAGTAAGGGACTCAAATGGCTAATACCATCAGAGAAGGGTAAGATAGCATATGATTACCTAGTCAAGAGATATAGAGATATGGTATCGGAGGATAGAACTAGATATCTCGAGGATAGGCTGAAGAGAATTGAAGAGGGCATAATGAATTATCTCGACGTATTAAATGAACTATACTCCGAGATAGCTGAGGAAATCGAGCCTATGGAGGAGATTTATGAGGAAGAATACAAAGCGGATATATACATAGAGGGAGAGAGGCATGAGTAGTAGAACGTCATATATAGAGGCGGCGCAGCTACTAAAAGAATCTTCACACGCAATCGTATTCACAGGCTCAGGAATATCAGTCGACAGTGGGATTCCAACATTCAGAGGTAAAGACGGGGTATGGAGTAAAGTAGACCCCGAGAAGGTAGCTACACCCCAGGCATTCATGAGAGACCCATACTTTGTCTGGGAATGGTATAGACTAAGGATAAACTCAGTTCTAAAAGCAAAACCCAACATAGGTCATAAAATAATAGCGAATTGGGAGAAGGAGGGATACATAAAATATGTAATTACCCAAAATGTAGACAATTTACATAGGGCCGCTGGCAACCAGAATCTTATAGAGTTGCATGGAAACATCCTAAGAATAAGGTGTACTGAATGTGGTGTAAAGAGGGATATACTGAAGCCTCTCGGGCCCGGCGTCCCAAAATGCCACATGTGTGGAGGAATAATGAGGCCAGATGTAGTCTGGTTCGGGGAGCCGCTAGAGCCGGACATACTCGATAAAGCCTTTAGGATAGCCCTAAGATCAGATGTTATATTTGTCATTGGGACGAGCGCCCTTGTCTATCCGGCCGCCGCAATACCCATAGAGGCATGGAGAAATGGGGCTAAGCTTATAGAGATAAATCCCGAGGAGACAGGCATAACAAGCTATGCAGAGATATCCATTAGGGACACATCGTCAAACGCATTGAAGATTATAGATTCTGAGTTATCCAAACTTTAGCTCATCCTCCAAGAATGCCTTAATCTCCCTAAGCCTATTATAACGTTTATGGAATTCATCGATAGACAACTCCCCTCTTTTATATCTCTCCCCAAGTAGCCTAAGCTCATCATCGATCTCCATGAGACGCCTCCTAAGGTAATCCCTATATCCCTTGACTGCCACCTCGGATGTAGTAAGTTCACCGCCTCTATACACTCCCCTAACCAACCCATCCTCCAAGACAATAATCTTGTCAGACTTCCTACTCACCCTAGGATCATGGGTAGCGATGATGATAGTCTTACCCCCAGACTTCAGCTCCATAAAGAAATCCATAATCCTCTCAATAGTCTCACCATCCAACTCTGCAGTAGGCTCATCAGCAATAATGATTGGGGGGTCCGCAGCCACCGCAGCAGCGATGGCCACCCTCTGCTGCTCACCCCCACTAAGCTCCTCAACCAATCTATCCAGCTTATTTGCGATGCCCAATGCATCAGCTATATACTCGATCCGTTTCTTACCATCCTTAACCCCTCGAGCCACCATGGGAATATATATGTTTTCGTACGCGGTCAACTTTGGGATGAGATTTAGGAACTGGAATACGAAGCCTATATTCCTCCTCCTAAATTCATCTAGCTGCCTACTAGTCATTTTATGGATGGGCTGCCCATCGACATATACCTCACCAGCACTGGGTCTATCCAGGCCTCCAATAATGCTTAATAGAGTAGTCTTACCCGAGCCGCTGGGCCCCATAACGACCGCCAACTCCCCCTTATCCACTGTGAAAGACACACCCCTCAGCGCCGTGACCCCTCCTGTAGCCGTCTCATAGACCTTAACAACATCCCTAACATCTATATAGCTAGTGCTCGACACGCCTCAACCCCTCACTCACATTCACATTAATATATCTAATTATAGCTGGAAGGGGGGTAGCTAGATACAACAAAACCACTACCAATACATCTAATAAACCAGTCAAACCAATATTAAGTGGGTAATCCAACCTACCACCAACGAGGCCATCTATATTCATCTGGCTTACACCCATGCCGGATAAATACCCGACTAAAATACCCAATACTATGCTGAATATGACTATGTAGAGACTCGAGGAGTACATAAATGAGAAGATATCCCTGACACCGAATCCACGAGCCCTAAGGATAACAACATCCCTCAACATAGATTTAACATGCTGGATAGAGAGGATGAATATACTGGCCAGGGCCGCCACAATACCAAGAACCATATAAATATGGTAACTATAGGATGATATTATCTGGAACTCCCTACCCAGACCTACAAATATATCTGGAGTTTCCTCTATAGATGGGACGCTGGATAGACCAATCGATGATAATTGCCTCCTAACATCCGCCACATCATAGCCCTCGGCAACATCGATATATAATACTGGCTGGACATTGTATAGACTAATATTTATTGGTCCTATAGCCTCCAAAGTAGTATAACCATCATACCTCTTAGGTGCAACATATAGTACTCCCTCAACTCTGGTATCAATGACTTGACCTAATTCAGGCCTCTCCGGAACCGGTGGAAAAGCCCCTTGATAAGGTAATCCATAAGATATCCCGAGCTTAATCGGGTCTCCAAGCCTATATCCCATGAGATTCTCGAGATAACCCAGAAACCTATCAGATAGGATAATGCCACTACCCAACGCATCTCTTATATCGACCAGGCCATAATAATTCCAAGAACCACCCAGATAAACAACATTAAAGAAATCATCGACACTTGAGAATACGAGAATACGGCCCGGAATATCAGTCCTATTTTTATTATTATAAATGAAATATTCTATAAATATCTCGTATCCTACACCCCAGCCACCAACACCCTCCACATCCTCCAAGTAGGTGGCCAACCCAGACTTGTACTCATCGAAACTACTGTAAACACCCTTGGGTAGTGGAATAATGATATCGGGGGTATTAGTAATCCTCGTGTAGTCATTGTAGAAGGATACGGTCCTGGCAGAATATATCAAGCTAAATATCATTAGTGCAATCATTAAGCTCGATATAAAAGCAGCCCTACTCATCCACCTAGGGCTCCTATAGACATAGTTAGCCAATATATCTCTCAAGCCACCCCTGACAAGCCATGAGGAAACCCTACTTAAAAACCTCACAACCCTCCGGGAATGGGTAAGTATCTCTATGGATGAATAAATGAAGAATATGGGGGCAAAGATGTTCAAGAATCCACTAATCATCCCGTATATAGCCAGGATAATAAAGATATATAGATTATCAACCCTATTCATATACTCAAAAACATTAATATTCAGAAGCCACTCAACCAACTTAATAGTACCCAATATAAACATTATTATCGTGAATCTACCTATCCTACTCTCATGAATAGCCTCGACACCATATTCATATCTATGGATAGCATCACTAGGAAGGATATCCCTAAATATTTTCCTCTTCCTATAGAGTGTAAAGAAGACGATGATAATCGTAGTGATAGCCACACCCAAAGACGCCACCGGGTCTATCAATGACTCAATATCATAAGCCGCCTCCACCCCTATGGAGGACAGAATAACTGGTATCCATAAAGGTGCGGATAGACTCCCAACTATAGATGCTAAAATCGTCAACAATATTAGATATATAATTAGTGAGTTGAAAAGCCTCCTACTGGGGATGCCCCTAGCCCTTAGTATAGCTATCTCACGCCGATAATCACCTATCAACAGGTCAATATTGATAGATAGGAAATACCAAACACCTATAAAGAATGGGATAGCATTTGTATAGATACCGACGTTGATAAAAGTCCGGGTAAATGTATATATAGCTAGTTGCGACGACAGATTATCATACTCATCCCTAACATCTGCTAATGCACTCACGCTCTTCTTAACCTCCATATTGGATTGATTCAGCCGCTCAATAATCTTCCCTAAATCAAGCCCCCTAAAGAAATCCTTCTCATACATAACCACTACTCTATAATAGAGGAACTTAGCATCTATACTACTAATCAACTCCTCAAAGTCACTAGGATGAATATATCCCTGGGGTGCACCAAACGTAGTTACCCCACTCTCATATCCAAATGGACCTGCCCTAACATACATTATGGGCTTCGGGTCATACAGGCCCGTCACTGTAAAATTAAAATACCTAGTCTCCCTATCCCCAGACACGGCTACACTCAAAACACTAGATACGTTTACAGCCACAGAACTACCCACTATAATCTCTCCTCTAGAGACATTCCCCCTACCATATATAGACTGGGCAATGAAAGAGACCGCATCCAAATGATTGGGATACCCAGTATACAACCTAAAGCCATTAAACTCCCTACTCCCCACCACCGCATCAACCCTGGCCTCTAGGATCAGCCATATATTGCGGTGGGGCCTATCATATTCATAGACGAAACGCTTCAATAACTCTACATTATCAATACTCACAGTTCCAGTAATCATGTAGTGGGTATCAATCTTTTCTATAACGGTAGAGTAGAATTCACTACTAAGCAATGCTGAGACTATATTGGGAGTCAATACCAGAAGAACAAATATTAGAATGACTATGATGATACTCAGACTCCTAAAGATATTCCTATTGTAAACCTTTAGGAGCTTAATCCATAACATAATGCCCTCAAATCAAATTAAATATATCTAGATAGGAAAAAAGTTTAGATACAGCCGTCTACCGGGACAATCTTCACCAATCCAGCCAATGCATATTTTATTAGAAAAATTATATATCCAGATACATTTTTACATTTTGATTCTCAATGTCCAAGAAGGAGGCTATGGCAGAAATAGTCAATGAGATAAGTATATGCACCAAATGTAGGCTACACCAAAGTAGGACCAACCCTGTTCCCGGTGAGGGAAGCCTGGATTCAAGCCTAATGTTCATAGGGGAGGCACCGGGAGCTAGGGAAGACGCAACGGGTAGGCCCTTCGTTGGAGCGGCAGGGAAACTACTAACCCAGCTTATAGAGAGTATAGGACTATCAAGAGATGAGGTCTATATAACTAATGTAGTTAAATGTAGACCACCCCAGAACAGAGATCCGCAGGCGGACGAGATATATACATGCCTACCATACCTTAGGAGACAGATAAATATTATTAGGCCTAGGGTAATAGTAACTCTAGGCAGACATGCAACCAAAACCGTCTTCGAACTAGCCGGGATACCGTTCGGGAGCATGACAAGGGTGCATGGTGAGGAATTCAGGGGGCGTATAGACGGTAAATATGTAACTATAATTCCTACATATCATCCGGCGGCAGCCCTATACAACCCCAACCTCAGGAGGACACTGGTAGAAGATTTCCAGATAATTAAAGAAGCCCTAGGGAAGGAATATAAAGGCCCCCTAGACCATTTCATCTCATAAACAATAAGAAACTCTGTATATTTATACGGGTGGTATTATGCTGCCAATGGAGATGTACTATATACTCAGGAACAAAAAGATAGTGATATACGATATCGACAACACAATAATAGATGTCAGGGAGAGATACAACAGGAGCCTCGAGGAGGCCGGATTAGATCCGAACACCAATATTAGAAGCATCCCCCCACGTCAAAGGAATAGATTCTGGAGAGTCTTCCTATCCAGCAAATACATCGACCTAGACAAGCCGGACCTAGAGGAAATTGAGAGACTAAATAGTATGTATGACATGGGCTATGGCATAGTCTTGATAACAGGCCGCCCAAACTACATGAGGAGAGACACCGAAAAGCAGTTATCCAAATTCGGCGTCAAGTACCATGCATTGATAATGAGGCCAGACAATAATAGGGAGCCAGATAAGATATATAAGCTCAAGGTAATTAAGGAGATGGTTAATCTAGGCCTAGAAATCATTGAATATCATGAAGATGACCCCGCAACAATAGATAGGGTGAAGAAGGAGTTTCCATGGATCGAGGTCTGTAGACACAACCTTATGAGGAAGAAGATGATATTCCACGATGAAGACTAGTCATTTGACTTGAAGGCCTCACCAAACTCCCTGAGCTCACCCCTCTTCTCAACATAAATCTTGCCCTTATACCCGGATAACTTCTTATCTAAAACCAATATATCATCCTTCTTAACGGGAACATCAATATACCCATTCAACATGAGATACACCAATGTCCTAAGAACCTTCTCGAAATGAGTATAATTACCATTCTTAAGCCTATTAAGATAATCATAAGCATCGGGTGAGAGGAAGCCCCTAAGCCTATCCAGGATATCCGGCTCCTCACCCCTACTCCTAGCCTCCTCCTGAGCCCTCAAAATCCGATTCATATACTCAATAAACTTCTTACGCTTCAGATATTCTATATCATCACTCATGAACAGCACCCGGTGAGAGTGATATAGCTAGATTAAATAATAAACTAATGCATACTAAATAAGATAACAAGGCAACATCAATAAAATAAAGAAATTCTAATCTAAAGTGTCCTAAACTTAGTCCATATCTATATACCGAGCTCAGCCCTCAATTCGGGAGATATCCTATCCGGTGTCCAAGGCGGGTCCCATACAAGCTCAACCTTAACATCCTTAACACCCTCTATACTTCTTATCGCCTCCTCAGCCTGCATCGTAATCATCGAGGCCAATGGACAACCAGGAAAAGTCATAGTCATCTTTACATATACATTCCCATCCTCAACCTTAACATCATAGACTAAACCAAGGTCGACGATATTAAATGGGATCTCTGGATCATATACATTCCTCAATGCATTCAGCACATCCTCAACAGTTACATTCTTGGACATATTATCACCAATATAACATAGTTAATTGTAGACCCCTATTAATATCTTTAACAATATATCTAAGGG
>WAMZ01000102.1 GCA_015522055.1 Candidatus Geothermarchaeota archaeon | reverse complement strand
TCCCTCTATAGGTCGGCGTATCGGGTACAATGGTAGCATGGAATTTTTTATGCAGCCTTAGACGCTTCAGGGTCTCCCTAATATCATATCTCACATCAGGTATACCCCTGATCCGAACAACTATATATGCCATAAGCGTCACCCCGTCCATAGGTCCCTAGACACAATTTTATATGTATTCCTCAGAGCGTCATATGTAGCCATAGCGAAGGAAATCGGTGTCCTAGTCTCCCCAAACGCTATAGCCCAAACATCCTGGACGCCGGCCAACTCAATAACGACTTTAGCCGTATCACCAGCCACAATGCCCAGGCCCCTAGGCGCAGGTTTCAGGAACACCTCAACGCTACCCCACGTACCCCTACTACCAATCTTGATTGAATGGGGGGCACCACATCCACACTCCCAGCTACCACATCCCCTCCTAACAGGCGCTATATTTAAGAGAGCCTTGTTAAGGGCCTTCTGGATAGCCTGTGGAACCTGTTTCGCCTTACCAGTGCCAACCCCAACCAACCCATCCCTATTACCCACGGCCACCAAGGCCCTAAATTTACTTCTCCTACCAGCATCGGTCATCTTCTGGACAAACCTAATCTCAAGAACCTCATACTCTAGATTCGGCACTAGGGCCCGGACCACCTCAGGCTCCTTAACAACAAGATTATTTACAAATATCTCTTGTATAGAGGTTATCTTACCCTCCTTAACAAGCTTACCCAACCTGGTTTTAGGCTCCCAATCCTCAGGGACAGGCTCAACACTCTTAGGCATCCTCATCACCCAGTATCGCTCTCCTAACCTCCTCAAACTTCTCAGGTATCTTTAACGGGTCGAAACCCACAGCAAGATATTGTGAAAACCTTCTTTTAAATAATTCAGGATCACTCTCCCTAAGCATCCTAGCATACTCGGCTATATGCTCACCCCTTATCCTAGACTCATCCACGAAAGCCTCCTCACCCATAGGAATCTCTAAACCAGCGTCCCTAGCGCCCATGGCTGCTGCGAATGGAATGGAGGCCCTCTTCGTAAAAGCTAAACCAAGGTTTATAACCGCCTTCTTAACACCCATACTTACCGCCTTCTTCCCAGCTATCAAGCCTGTTAGATACGCTGCAGGAGTATTCTTCAACCCATACCAACCATACCTCTTCATAAGTATCTTTGAAGAGACCGTGAATAAAGTCCGGTCCCCACCTACTTCTGGGACAGCGACCGACACCGTTATATACCTATTACTCCTCCTAACGGTGAAGTATGGCAGACCACTCTTCAATAACTTGTATCTAAGCCTATAGTCGGTTTTGAACTCACGCTTCCGCCTAAATGGCACCATATAATTCGGTCCTTTAGCGCCGGGCATCACACTACACCCTAAGCTTCTCCCTAATATATGCCTTCAAATGGGCCTTAGACCTAAACATACCTCCCTTGATAAGCATATACAATCTACGATACTCCTTAGGCGTAATCCTACCCTTATCCCTAAGCATCCTAATGAACCTCCTCTGAGACCTCACACGCATTATCCATAGCCTCTTCTTAGGCATCCTAGCAGTCTTCTTACCCTTCCTACTTCCAGGCCCCCTCCTCTTCCTAGGCTCCCTCCTCTGCTGACCCTCCACAGGGAGAATCTTGATATATCCCTTCCTCATCAATATCCTAACATCTTCACGTGTATCTATATCAGCCAACTCATCCAGATGTTCAGGGTCGAACCAAACTCTATCGGCCCCTACGCCCAACATACGTGCAACCAACTTCCTCTTCAACTTAAGGTTTATCATACTCACAGCCTCCTATTCAAAACCCTAATACCATGTTCATCTGCATACTTAATAATCTCGATACGCTTCCTCCTACCCACAGATGCAGCAATCCTTATAGCTTGCCTCTCAGGATCTGTAACCAACTTCCTAACCTCATCCACATTATGAACCAGGACCTCGATAAACCCAGATGGATGCCTCCCCCTAACCAGCTTAGGAGTCCTATACCCAACTCGTGGAGACTTGGGGTAGCCTTTCTTCCTAAGCCTCATCTTACTATCCTTACCACGTGGCCTCCTCCAACTCTCCTTAATCCTAACATAGCGCCAGCTCTCTTGGCGGATGAACCTCGGCATCCTAGGCTTAATAACCTCATACTTAAGTTTAAATAGCCTAACCTCCTCCTCGGTCAACTTGGGCTTCCTAGGCATTTACATCCCCTCCCCCTTATAATATAGGTAGATGCCGTCTAGGAACACCCTCGGATCCTTATTCTTAATCTTTGTCGCATGATAAATATTCGCCGCCGTCTGCCCCACAGCATCCTTATCAACACCCTTTATAATTATATCCGTATCACCACCACTCTTCACAACCTCCACCTTAACACCGGGCAATATCTTGGCATACCTATTCCCACGCTCACCAGCAAAGTTCTTTATCACCACCTGATCCCCCTCCACAGACACCTGCATAGGGAAGTGTATATAGTATACCCGCATCTTATAAGTATATCCCTTCTCCACACCCGTAAACAGGTTTTTAATTCTATTTTTTATCGTATTGATTAACGCATAGCCCTTCCTACCCTTTCTATACACAGTAAGCTTAATTTTGGAATCCCTCTTCTCAATGATAACCGGGACCCCATTGAAACTCTTGGTTACACTACCTAGCCTACCCTTAACCCTAATCGTCTTCTCATCCAATACCTCTACCTCAACCCCTTCAGGGATGTCCAGCTCATCCTCAAACATCTTCTGAGCCGCCACCCCAACCACCTCAATAGACATAAGCCAGCAATACACCTCCAATACCTTCCTTAATACACTCCTCATGAGTCTTTAGACCCTTAGAAGTAGATACAATCAATATTCCGACATCCCTAGCAGGTAGATACCTCTTAGCAAAGTCAAGTATCTCGGTCTTCTTCACAGGGAACCTTGGGCGTATAGCCCCACAGTTATTTATCCTGCCCAGCAACTCAACCCTAATCTTATTACCACGCCCATCCTCAATCAGCTCGATGTCACCGATATATCCATGTCTCTGCATCACCTTCAATACATTTATAGCCAATTTAGATGCCGGATAAACCACTGCATACCTCTTCCTAACCATCTCAGCATTCTTAATTGCAGACATAAGATTACTTAATATATCGAGCTGCACCATAGCCACCACCTACATATACTTCTTGAACCCCATTTCATGGGCAACCTCCCTGAAACACCTCCTACACAGCATTATCCCCCTAGCTTGGATCACAGCTACATGAGTCCCACACCTTAGGCACCGCCTACTACCCTTGCCATACTTCCGCTCCTTCTTAACAGGCTTAGCCACACTAGACCACCTCTACACCAAACATGGACTTGACAAATTCTATAGCTTCCTCCTTCGTAACCCTAGCAGCCTTGCCCAGCCTAGATCTACGGTACCTCCTAACCTTAACCCTATAACCAGGCTTAGAAAGGTGTACAATGACATCCATACCGAATATACCTATCTCAGGGTCATATTTAGTCCCAGGGAGCTGTAGATGCTCCTGAATACCGAAGGCAAAATTACCATACTCATCGAACGATGACTCTTTAATCTTGTTATCCACGGCCTCAAATGCACGCCTGAGAAAATCTATGGCCCTATCCTTCCTCAATGTGACCATAACAGACATCGGCCTCTTCCTAACTATACCAAATGCCCTAATCGTCTTCCTAGCCTTCCTAAATACAGGCTTCTGCCCGGTCAGGCTCTCCAAAAGCTTAGCTGCCTTCTGCAGACGGTCCCAGTCACTACCTATAGATATATGTACCACAACCTTCTCTATCCTAACCCTATCCATAACATTCTTCTCCCTCTGCTGCGATGTCTGGCTACCCATTCCCAGTCACCTAATCAATAGATATAGCTGGTTCCTCCCTACCTATAGGGAATACATAGTCGAAGACGGTCTCGAAGGTCCTATCATCAACCTGAATAGTTACCATTTTAGGCTTGAGTGGATGGGGCTTCCACACATTAACAATCTTCCCAGACGCCCCCCTCTTCCGCCCCCATACTACTAGGGCATAGTTCCCAGGCTCCATCCTAAATATATCTATAACCTTGCGGGAGACGAAGTCATATAATATTGTGTCGCCAGGCTTAAGATTATACAACTCACTATCTCCATCCACGAGGAAGTTTCTACCGTCATGGGTAGTCAACTGAATCTTGGCACCCTTAACCATAACCTTATTCTTAATCCTAAGGGGCTTAATCCTAGTCTCATCACCAGTAATCTTCTTAGGCTTGAGATAACCGACTGTATCAGGCATTATCCTATAAAACTCTTTAGTCGGCACAAGCTCGATAACATCCATCAGCCCCACAGGATATTTATACTCCCTAATGACTTTACCATCGATCTTAAAGTACCCCCTCCTAAGGATATACTTAACCTCCCTTAGATTCTTGGCTACCCCCAATACATCCCTCAGCAATACTGCGACAGGGATAGATGAATCCGCGGGATGTGGGCCCGGCATAGTCTTAACTGCCCACTTAAATACCTTCCTCGGAATCTTGTATGTCCGGGGTGCAGCCAGTCTCTTAAGCTTCCTAGAACCACCCTTCTTAGCCACTTGAACCACCCTCCGCCTCAACAACCCTACTCTCCAACTTCCTACGCCTCCATTCATCAGATAAATCAAGCTCAACAATCATTACATTAGAATAATGGATAGGTATCGGGACCTTCTCACCCCTAGCGTTCTCCCTAACCACATTCTCAACATACACCCTATAATTCTTCCTATCGACACGGGTAACCTTACCCTCAATGCCTTTATTATCACCCCTCAAGATCTTCACCTTGTCACCAACCCTTATCGGGACAGACCTGACACCATACTTCTCCCTAAGCTCTGGAGACAGATGGACAGACATAATCTTACCCCTCCTATGGAGGGGCGCGTTGAAGAAACGCTTCCTCTGTTTAGAAGGTTTTTTACTAGACATATCCACCACCATCATATAATCAGTGGAGCCATATTGGCTATCCTCGGCCACAGATCCGCCGCCTCACGCGCCACAGGCCCCTTTATCTCGGTACCCATGGGGTTGCCATCCGAAGTTATCAGTACAGCAGCATTATCCTCAAACATTATTCTTACCCCATCGGGCCTCCTTATGGGGAACTTCTGCCTAATTAAAACCGCGTCCAAAACCTTCTTCCTAAGCTTGAACGGCCCCTGATAAACAGTTATCTTAATGTGGTCGCCTACACATGCAGCCGGCCTCCTCTTTAACCTACCCTTATAACCAACTACCTGTATAACCTTCAGCTTCCTAGCTCCAGTATTATCCGCACAATTGATAATCGATCCGACTGGAACCGCCCTAGTTATTTTAGGCCTCCTAAATAATACTTCTCCACCAATTATCCTAGGCATCTCCACCACCCGACTTCGGAGGATTACTCTTATTATATACAACAACAAATGAAATCGTCTTACTTAATGGCCTAGTCTCGCCAGCCACCACCCAATCACCCTCCTTAACAGGTATACATGGCGGTATATAAACACTGATCTTCGACCTCCTCCGCTCATACCTCTGATATTTCTTGTTATAATGTAGATATTCCCTAAGTAATACACCAGCCTTCTGCATCTTCCTAGACACTATCGTCCCCTCAAGCAATATACCCCTAACCTTCAAGTGCCCATGATATGGGCAGTTCTTATCATTACACTCATTATCTGGGAGTGGAAAGCCTAGACCCGGGTCCCTAACCAATTCTCACCACCCTCCTCACAACATCACCAATCAAGTCATCACCTCTAACTAATATGGATTCGCCTTCCCGCACAATCCTAAATATACAGCCCTTCTTAACTATCCTCTTCAACCCACCAGATGTAGATATTACAATGGTATTCCTAGTCTCATCGATGACCCTACCCTTTAGCCCCCTATAATTCTTATTCGAGGCCTCAACCACCTCAACCACATATCCAATCAATGTACCAAAAAGCCTCCTCATAACTTTACCCCCCTCTCCCTCAATATCGTCAAGACCCTAGCCCTAGTCCTCTTCAACACCTTTATTTTACCAGGCTTCTCAATCGCACCACCCGATTTTATACTCCTCCTCAACTTAAACAACTCAGAGTTAACCTGGTTCAATATATCAATCAACTCCTCATTAGACTTGGCCCTCAATTCATCAACCTCCTTCACCACTCTCACCCACCTCCTCAGACTCCTCAGCAGGCCCCTCCTCAGCCCTAGACATAGCGAGATACTCCTCCAACGACATGGGCATAATACTCACCTTAATCCCGATTATACCCATCTTAGTCAAAACCGGCCGCTTAGCAGTCCTAACGAGCCTCTCTGCATACTCACCACTCTTCAATACAACCCCAGATGTAAACTTCTCATATGCAGACCTAACGGTCCTCAACTTACCACTAATAACTATCTCTACACCAGCTGCCCCAGCATCCCTAATAACCCTCATGGCCCAGAAGGCCACCCTACGATACCTAATTCCCCTTAAAAGCTGCCTCTCAATCTGCCAAGCCATTATCTCTGGATCCAACTCAGGCTCCTCAACCTCATAAACATGAACCTTAACATTCTCAAAGCCAAACTCCTCCTCAATCTCCTCCGACAACCGCTTAATCCTAGCCCCACGCCTACCAATAACTAGACCCGGCCGGAGAACCTTAATAATTATCTTCGTGCCCAACCCTCCAGTAGGGGATGTAACCATCTGCATATCAGAAAACCCAGCTAGGCTCAGCCTATCCTTAAGCCACTCCTTAACCAATAGGGCGCTCCTATTCTTACTTATGAAATGCCTAACTTTAGATACATCCCTCTCCCAGCTCATCCTCACACCTCCTCCGCAACGATCTCAACATGAGTCAAGGTATCGAAATATGGAGACGACCTACCGAACGCCCTAGGTATATATTTCCTAATCTTCCTACCCCTCAGCGCTACACAATGGATGATCTTAAGCCTACTCGTATCCAGACCCTTAAACTCAGCATTATTCTCTAAATTATCCAGTAATTTCAAGAAAAACCTCGCCGCCTTAACCGGATATCGGCCGCTAGGCCACTTATCTAACCCCCTCCTATGGGGCACCTTCCTCTTATACCTCTTAAATGGAACAGCCCTCCTCATATTAACAACATCCTCCAAATATCTCCTAGCATCCTCAACCATCATCCCCCTAATCTCCCTTGCAATCTCCACCGCATGCTTGGGGGATATAGAAACCTCTCTCAAACTCGCCTTAACCATCCTCTCATCATCATACTCCTTGTTATAGCTGTAGCGCCATGTAGGCATATTTATTACACCACCATTATGCTATATTCCTATTTAACCAACACCTTTATAAACATATCTAGTAAATAACTATAGAACAATGTAGAGATGTATATGGATATATAGACTCAATTTTTATAACGGGAGAATACTAATCCATAGATATGGATAAAAATTAAAAAGCAAGGTTTACAGACCCTTATTGAGGCTCCTTACCAAAGTATCCATGATATATCTTCTTAAGCTCACCCAGAACCCAGTTTAGAGCAGTCACCAGCTTCGTATTATCGAAGGGCATTAGGGTCTTGCCACACTCAGAACACTTAAACATTACATCTGCAGCCTCGGCAAACGTGTATCTCTCATGCCCCTTAGTACCACACCAGTAGAATATATTTTGGGATTCATAGTTAATCTTCTCTTCGATACGCTCTATAATCCGCCTATATAAACCCAATATTATTCCATCAATCTGATCCAGGGGTAACACCCAATAGAAAGTTATCCACCCAGTATCACTAACGCTCTTCCTAGATATTATAAGGCCCTCTGATGAAAGTACCCAGATAACCTTCCTAACCTCACCCTCAGAAACACCTAGGTACTCGGCTATCTGGGCATCCGTCGCCTCCCCCAACTCACCAATAACTTCTATAATCTTCCGCCCCAGCTCACCACCAAATACCTCGGCGATCCTCGATAATACATATACACCCGATTTATGTAGCTCATCATCGAAGGATTCAGCCATATAGACGCCTCCAAAATATTAAAGACACTACCCAACTCTTATCAATTTTTTACCCCTAGGAGAGGGGACCACCCTAAATTTTCCACCAGTAAACTCCTGGTAAAACGCCTTACCACCTAGAAGTCTATCTAGGAAGACCGCCGTAGCGGCAATCTCGGAATGAGGCTGATTAGTGATACTGACATTATAGTCTGCTACCTCGAAATAGACTGGGGGGACCTTCTCACCCCCAACAACCACCAGTATCTTATCACATTGCCTAATCTCCTCCAAAACATCTGGTAGAGGTATGCCATACATTGTTAGATGGACAACTCTACCCCCATCCTCCCTCCACCGCTTAACCAGTCTAAGCGGGTCCTTAACATATATTACCTCGAAACCCCCACCAAACCTTTCATTCACATCCCTAATCTTCTCCTCCAGACTAGGGTCTCTATCCCCTGAATAATACATTCTCGATGCACAAAAGGCCCTCCCCACCAGCCCCAAATGGGTAGTTACACGTTTATCCCTAATAATCCTGTGAGATAGCCTTAATATTGAAATGTCCAATTATATTTCCACCCCTCTTCTCAATATAGTTCTTTATGCTCTCCAGGTTTTCCTCGTCAATCTCACACTCAACCGTTACACCATTATCTGTATACACCGGATTTACATTATTCGAGAACCTTTTGAGAAAATCTATAGCCTCATACACCCCATCACCATAGGGTAATGAAACGCGTATAGAGATTATGTTACCGAGAGCCGACTTTATCTTATCCACCAACTCATCGATGCCCCACCCATATTTAGATGACGTGAAAACAACATCATCTATATATTCAGCTATAAGTGACTTGATCGGCTTGAGAGCATCCTCCCTATTATTTAAGAGATCCACTTTATTGCCGACTGCTATTATCTTGCCATTATATTCAAGTTTCTTAAGTATATCTAGGGATGTAACCAGCTTCCTCTTTATAACATCGTAATCCTCAGAGACATCTATAACTAGTAATACTAGATCAGAGAACTTTATCTCCTCCAACGTAGAGTAGAAGGCCATGATCATGAATGGAGGTAAGTCCGAGATGAAGCCAATTGTATCTACTAGGTAACATTTCCAGGGGCCGATCCATATAGTGGAGAACTTCGTTGAGAGGGTTGTAAAGGGCTCCGGCCCCACAGGGCACATAGCTCCCGTGAGCGCGTTGAACAGTGTGGTCTTACCCGATGAGTAATATCCCGTTATCGATATAGTCTTGAACCCCTTCTTCTCCCTAGACATCCTATGAATATCCCTACGCCTCCTCTCCTCCATTAATTTACGCTTGATACTCTGTATATTCCTCTTAATCTCATTGTAATAGATGTCTACCTCATACTCACCTAGGCCACTAGTTATACCAGGCTGCTCCCCCATCCTCCTAATCCTAACCCTCTCCCTAGCCCTAGCCAGTTCATACTGGAGGGAGGCGAGTTTAATCTGTAGATCCGCCTCCTTCGAGGGGGAGTGGGCCTTAAATATCTCAAGAATAATCTCTATCCTATCCTTAGGCTCTATACCCAGCTCCTTAGATATATTGAATAAATGCCTAGGCTTTAGCTGTGTATCAAATATCACGCTCTCAGCTCCACACCTCTCCATGAGGCTCCTAATCTCCCTCGCCTTATCCTCACTTATACCGTATCTAGTGAAACGCCTAAGATACACTATGCCACACACCTCGTATCCAGCCTCCCTAGCAAGCACCAAGAACTCCTCCATCGAATCCCTGTTAGATATAACCGCAACTGCTTTGGTAGCCATATACAAATCACCGGTCATCAAAACCCATTAAATCACCTAATGTGTAGCCAGCCTCCCGATCCACCTCCTCCCATGCAGCCTCTTCCTCAATATCACTAACATCAACCAGTATCTTAATATTTAAAGTCCTCTCGATCCTCTTGGCCAAATCGATTGATGGCGGAATGACACCGGCCTCAATCTTCTTTAGATAACTGAGCTTGATACCGAGCTTCTTTGCCAGCTGCTCCTGAGTCAGACCCATACCCTCACGGGCCCTCCTAATTAATAGGCCATAGTTATCAACAAACTCAGGCCCCTCCTCCAGCATTTTAAACCCAGAACCCGACTTCTTCCTAGTAGTGATGGTTGGCTTAGGCCTCACCACCTTCCTAGGGGGCGCCGAGCCCTTCCTAACCCTAATCAACCCATATCTAGAGATACAGTTCTCACATGCAAACCCCCTACTACCTTTATATATAACTTCATAGGCTATCTCCACGGTAGCACCGCAAACTTCACATATCAACCGAGGCACCAAAGAATATATAGGAGATACAGGGTGATAGATATTTATTTCCCAAGTATACTTTAAGAATTTATTAGGGGTGTGGATATATCCTATGAAGTTCTCCAATAGGGAGCTACGTAGAATGATGAAGAGAATGGGTCTAACCATGGAACAGGTTGAAAATGTGAAGCATGTAGACATAGTACTTGATGATGGTAGGATAATAAGGATTAATGAGCCTATGGTCGCTAAGATAAAGGTCTCCGGCCAGACTACATATCAGATAACTGGAGTGGAGGAGGTTATCGAGAAGGAGGAGGAGATTGAGGTATCTGAGGAGGATATAGAGATAGTTGCCCAACAGGCTGGTGTAGATAAGGAGCTGGCCAGGAAAGCCTTGGAACTCACGGGAGGGGATATTGCCCAGGCAATACTAATAATAAAGGAATCTAACCTACTAGATTAACCAAATCGAGGCCCTTACTCAACATGACTCCCACCTGATATTTTAAGTCAAATACGTCATGTACATGATATCTCCTCGGCCTAAAGTAGAACCTAGAACTAAAGCTAGACAATTCATCGGCATAATCCGTTAACTGAAGAGCATCCACATTAAAGAATGGATATAGAAAGATATCATCCTCAGCTACAGCGTCTCGAATAAATTCATATATATCGCGGCAAACACCAATATTATCCACATTAATCCCCTGGAAACATAGGTATGCCACCCGTTTTGCACCATAATCCAGGCCATATAGGTCGCGAAGAACATCCATATATCTAGTCAGTGACCTGGTAAATAGCCTCGACATTATTAAGTCTAGACCGAACCTATCCAGCTTATCCATAAATATAGATATATGTGAAATGTCGAAAATAGGCTCCCTAATGTATCTACTCTCTACCCCATAGCCATCTGGGGAGATGGTTACGTCGCCAGAATCTATGTATAGATATACATTGAGCCCCCTTTCGATATCATTTAAAACCATGTTGGTAACCAACTCATCATCTATGAAACCCCTATCAACCCCATGTAGAATATATGTCACATCCCTCTTCAAACTACGTAGATATGAATATAGCCCGTCCCTATAGTCAGGCCAAGCCAAGTTATACACTGTATTCGGAGTATGCCATATATTCTTTGTATCAGTGTCAGACTTTAGCTTAACCACTATCCTACCACCTGATAGCCGTGTGTCTCCACCAGTAAATACGTTATAGGGCTCAAGTGAGAATTTATCTACATCCTCGATCTTCAGTGGATTGGAGGCCAATATCCCGATTATCCTACTATCGAAACTAGCCTCAATAGCCTTCCGCATTAATTCACGAATCAAATACCGTCTCTTAAAATCCTTGATAAATAATGTTCTCCTAGCTACATCACTTACTAAATCAGCCTTACCTTCATTAGCTAGGGTAGCCACGAGCCTTAGCAGGATCTCCTCATCTGTATAGTATCCACCCTTAATATAGTCTAAAGCCTCCATCAAGTCGCTATCCCGTATGGACAAGCCTATCGACTCTTTAATATAAGCTAAGAATTCATCTACAGAGATATAGGATGAGCCCGTGAATACCCCACCCTCTTTGAGGACGGCTCCACATATATGCCTAACTATGTCAACACCCACCCTAGTCAACCCATATTTACCCCTACCCACCTTTTTTATGAGCCCGGCCCTCATCAACCTATTAATACAGCTATATATGCGGCCCCTAGAGACCCCCAGAAGGTTTGTCAACTCAGAGGGGGATGAAGCGGTCTCCTTATATATAGTATATAGGATTTTTAGACATGCTTCACCCCCAAATAGTGTGGATATAGAATCGTAGCTGGAGTTCAACCCTTATACCCCATAGGAATAAGTCTTCAAAACAAATTTTAGACTAGTGTATCTAGAGATATACACAGTTAATTAACATTCACCCAGGATAGGTGGGTCAGCATAGATGTATTGGCTCTATATGTGGGCCCGGTGGGATTTGAACCCACGACCCCCGGGTTATGAGCCCGGTGCTCCGCCAGGCTGAGCTACGGGCCCTCTATATATCTATTTCATACATGGGTGATTTAAAAATTAATTGGGAGTAGGTTGTGGAGTAACTGGTTTATAGGGTATATATACATGGCTATAGATATTGATGCTACGACGGCTATATTTATCACTAGGTAGATATAGTCTCTAGATGTAAATCTAAGCTCTACATAACGTGTCCTAGGAGCGTTTGGATGTACACCCCTAACCTCTAGTGACTCTGCAACCTCTATACTTCTCTTTATACTCAGGATTACTAGGGGGACGATTATCGGTATATAGTTTCTTATCCTTTTTAGGAAGTTTCCTCTATCTAGCTGTAGCCCCCTCGAGATCTGGGCCTCAACTATTTCATTTATCTGGGTAAGCATGGTTGGTATGAATCTGAGGGCGAGGGCGAATGATAGGGATATGGATAGTGGTAGGTTGAGGCTCTCGAGTGTAAGGATGAAGTTATCTGGATCTGTGGTGAAGAAGAAGATGTCTAGGATGGCTATGAGTATTATTAGACGTAGGATAGGTATCAATGCGTCTATGAGGCTACCCATAGTAATATAGTTGAGGAAGGCTACGAGAGCCAGGAATGGAGACAGGTATATTAAGCTCCTTAAATAGCGTGCCACCGACTTTCCCAAGGCCAGATTCACAAGCACTAATGAATATATTATCATTAGTTCATATATGCCGCTGAACAAGACTACCGGTATGACATATAAAATACATATTATTATCTTTGCCCTTGGATCTATATGGGATAAATAGGTGTCTTTAGCCGGATATTTAAATATATCTACTAGTCTGAACATGGCCTCAACCCCACTATATAGTCGATTAGCCTCGCCAAGGTTACCTCGCCATCCCCTATGCCCAGTGATGAGGCGACTTTGTATAAAATAGGCTGGTCCAGCCCCGCCTTCTCAAGTAGATCCCTACGTCTAAATAATTCATCCCCCTCACCATCGTATAGGATTCTACCTCTATGCATCAAGATTACCCTGGGGGAGAACTCGGCGATGAACTCGACATCATGGCTCACCAAGACTATAGTCTTACCCTCCCTAACCTTCCTCCATATTAGGTGTATAAGTATCTCCCTCTGGATAGCGTCTTGACCGGCTGTCGGCTCATCCAAAACAATATACTTTGGGTCCCAGCTCACTATGGAGGCTAGGGCCAGCCTCCTCTGCTCCCCACCGCTAAGTGTATAGGGTGACCTATCCCTATACTCCCAGAGCCAGAAGGTCTTCAATGTCTTCTCCACTATCTTATGTATCAAACGTTCCTCGAACCCGAAGTTCTTTAAGGCGAACTCAACCTCCTTATATACTGACTCGGAGAAAAACATCTTCTCCGGATACTGGAATACCAGGGCGACCTTCCTAGCCAGGAGAGACACCTCCACCTCCCTAGTATCCACACCATCCACATAGACCGTTCCCTCAACTGGTTTGAGTAGGCCGTTGAAATGCTTGACTAGAGTCGTCTTACCAGCCCCATTATCCCCCATTATGGCTACAGCCTCACCCTCACCAATCTCTAAATTAACATCCCTCAATACATACTCGGTACTACCGGGGTATTTGTAGCCGACCCCCTCACATATAATAGGCATCTAGACCACCTATCTATATACAGATGAAACAAGCTCCTCAACATCCAGAGGGGGACTTATGCAGCTAACCCCTCTACGCCTCAACTCCCTATATAACTTCGCGATGACAGGCATATTAACGCCATACTCTTTGGATAAGTCGTATTCAAGGGCCTCCCTAACACCAACATCCAGGGCTATCGAGCCATCGAATATGACAGCCACCCTATTAACATACCTAATCAATAGGTCTAGCCTATGATCTATAACTATAATCGTTATACCATACTCCTGGTTAAGCCTCTTCAATATCTCTAGGAAGGTCTTTGCCGATGATGGGGATAGGTAGGCACTGGGTTCATCTAGGATTAGGAGGCTGGGCCTCAGGACGAGGAGCCCGGCCAGAGCAACCAGCTGCTTCTCCCCACCCGATAAGTCCTCGGTCCTCCTACCCAGCAGTCTAGCTATATCCAACTCATTGGTGACCCAGGTCATACGCTCCCTCATGAGCCGCTTTGGGAATCCTCTAAACTCCATGCCAAACACTATATCCCTCTCAACAGTAGTCATGAATATCTGGTTCTCGGGGTTCTGGAATAGGAAGCCCACCTTCTCAGTGACCTCATAAATCGGTGTTGAAGCCGGATCCATATCGAATACCCTGACCTCACCCTTATAGTCACCACCGTAGAATTGGGGGATCAGGCCTACTATCGCCCTTGCCAAGGTCGTCTTCCCACTTCCACTGGCCCCAGCCAATAGCAGGAAGTCGCCCTCACTAATCTCTAAATCGACTCCCTTAAGAACATATTCCTCTGAATATGGGTATCTATATCTTAGGCCACGGACCTCTACAGCCTTCATAGCTGATCATTTATACGCGCGTGAACTCCAGCCCCTTCTCCCGCAGCAGTCCAAGGATCCTTAGGAGAACCTTATTAAGCTCGGAGCTACATATTTCTGTAGGCAGCTCGATACTGCCTATCTGGGCGTGGCCGCCACCACTTCCACCTATTTCAGCCTTAATAACTGATATTATATCCTTAACCACATCTATCTTGGTCTTCTCATATAGCTGGTCACTAATTCTTATATGAATCTTACAGTTGTCTTCCGATGAATAGACTATAGCTACATCAACACCGCTGCTGATAAGCTTACTTGAGACCGTGCTGTGGAAAGCCCCGATATTAGTTACCGCCAATATATGTGAGCCACATCTATATATGGTTAGACGCTGGAAAGCCTTCAAAACAGCCAGCTTCTCAGATATATCCATATCCTTCCTCATCCTACTCATAAAGTGTGAAAGCCTAGTATCCAGGTGATACCTCCTAAGGATATTAGCCAATAATTCCAGGGTATCCCACCTAGCCAGCTGGAGGAAACGTGTCTCAGCAAGGAGGGCCATAACCACAGCCTCAACCTCATCCTTATCGAGAAGCTCCTCAAGCTCAATACGCTTCAATAAACTACCTAAGATGATCTCCACCGCCGAGGAGGCCTCAGAATCGACGAAGACAGCGTCGAACTTACCCTTAAACATATCCGATACCGTGTGGTGGTCGATAAGCACCTTAATCCCACTACCCTCCAATAGACCTGAGTATTCAGCCAATACCCCGGGGCCACCAACATCGACAAACATAACTAGAGAACTATCCGTTATATCTGGATCCTCGACCGAAGGCACCTCAAACAACTTGGGTGAAAGGATGTCAGACATACTTTGGGATATCCCATCTGGAAAAACAAATTTAATATTTACATGCTTATTATAGAGACGCCGGAGATACTTCCACAGGACATATCCAGATACATACGAATCTAAGTCGGCCCTCCTATGAAGGACTATAAATATACGGTCAACATCCCTAACAACATTATCCAAATACTCTATAAGATCAAGTTTCTCATTATTTATCACAGACCACCCCATATAGCAGACTTATAGTAATTATAGAGTCTACTATTAAATAATAATCGGTAATTAAAACTGAGAAAACCTCATACATCAAGTAGAAAACAGCATATACTAACAACAAACCAAACACAGGTAGAAACTACAACAGCAACTCATATCGACATGGTTATATAAAATGCTGCCCCACCAAATTGGCGTAGACAGTACATCATATATTATTATATAGCGATTTAGACACATACCTATATATAGTTTATTATACCCCCTGCTATTCCAGGGGCTCCAGGCCTCGACTACCGCTTCTTGAGATCTTCCTTCATCCGGAGATATTCTTCCCTAGTTATTTCTCCCTTGGCATACCTCTCATCCAATATCTCCTCAGCCTTCTTCCTCTCACCCACACTCTTACCCTGGGTAGAGGTCTCCCTAATTATTAAATAGAGGAGAAGTGAAAAGAAGCCTATCCAAGGGATAATAACCAGTATAAACCATAGTGCCCCATTCATCCCTCTATTCTCAGCATCTTGATATACCAAATAACCTATTACTAGAAAGACTGCCCAGATGATGAAGAAACCCCAGAAACCGAAGAATGGGAAGAACCACGGCATATGTCCCCAGGATCCCCAATCACCCATCATATCCAAAACAATACTATTCATATTTTTCAACTCAGTACTATATAGGATGCGTACAAGTTAAGGTGATATATTAATTATTCAATTTATTCTACATATTCAGGGGTTAGATACAGCCAAACGTATCCCTATAGACAATAAATATAATATTTCACATCCAGCCAGGAGCCACCATACATAACCTATATATTTAATGAATATATC
>WAMZ01000101.1 GCA_015522055.1 Candidatus Geothermarchaeota archaeon | reverse complement strand
GTCGGTGTTTTTAGGGGATGTGTAGATACTACGTTGAATGCCCTAACTATGGCGGCTATTTCTGCAATACTAGGAGTATATGCGTTTGCCGGTCTACTGAATATCAATCTACCTGTTTCGTTGATAGATCCGCTGATATACAAAAACGTCTTCTGGTGGGGCTTAGACCTCATAGCCGATGGTAATGTACTGATATTTACCGCTGCTACATGGTACTTCCTCGTTCCTGTGCTCGTTGGGAGGAAGTTGTATGGCGAGCAGGTTGTGAGGACTGTTATACTGGCGGACCTGGTCTTGTCACTCTTTGTCTGGAATCACCATATGCTTGCTGATACTCCACAGCCATTGATCCTACAGATCCAGGGCCAGATATTCACTTGGGGTGAGTTGATAACGATGGGTTTGACGATGTTCTCAGTATTAATGACTATATGGCTCGCCAGACCAGTTGAGTATAATACTCCGCTGAAGTTCCTTCTCTTCTCTATACTTGGTTATGCCATAGGTGGATCCGCTGGTATCATACAGGCTAACTATGCGATGAACAGGTACTTCCATAATACCCAGTGGGTTATTGGTATACATGGACATATACAGCTCTTGGCTGGGCTTAGCCTAACTATCTTCGCGGTTATATATGCAGTTGCCCCAATGATTACTGGTAAGGAGATGGATCCCAAGCTGGCCGATATACATTTGGCTCTCTTCTTCAGCGGGGCCGTGATAATGGGTCTATCCATGGGGCTGGCTGGTGTAGCTGGTATGCTTAGGAGGACATTATACTTCAATGGTGAGTACTTCAGTTATATGGCTGTGGCGGCGGTTGGGGGAGTCCTAATGGGTATAGGTTTCCTGGTATTCCTACTCAACTTCATTAGGACTTATGGCTTCAAGGCAGTTGTGGCTGTTTTCAAGTAGTCTCCCCCTCACCTTTTTCTATATCCCTCTTTATAAGTTAACCGTCCAGAATGTTTTATTATGTCTAGTGGTAGTGAGCGTTTGATTGAGGTCACGATAAAAATTCTAAATCCAGTATGTATCTTGAGTAGGGAGCTTGGTGCCCATGTTAAGATTGAGGATATACGTAGTTATGGGGATAGGGTGGCCCATCTTATAGAGATGCCTGTGGAGCTTTTTGAGGAGGCTAGGGAGCTGGCTTTGGAGACTGACGGTGCTTTGAGGGGGATTAGGAGGGAGAAGGGTCTAACGACCTGTTGGTTCTTGAGCAAGGGGTGTGAGGCGTGTAGACCTATTGCCCTTGGGGAGGCTTTCCTTGTTAAGGGGAGGCTCCTCGATGATGGTAGTATGGAGTTTAATTTTATTGTGCCTGGTGAGGATAGCTATAGGAGGATCCTGGGTGAGTTGAGGGCGAATGGAATAAATTATGATATTATTAGGGTATCTGGTTTCAAGAGTAGTAGTTTCTTGACACCTACTCAGGAGAAGGCTCTATATATTGCTATGAGAATGGGTTTGTTCGACCATCCACGTAGAATCACTATCCAGGAGTTGGCTGAGATGCTTAATGTGAAGCCTAGTTCTCTCGCGGAGACCATTAGGAGGGGCTTGAAACGTATGTTGAAGCATTACTTCGGATGAGGCTTTTCCATGTTCCTATTAGTTAATTTGTTTATATTATAGAATTTATCTGGTGGTGGTTGGTTTGAGGATAGCGATCGGCTCAGACCACGCTGGCTATAGGCTTAAGCAGCATATCTTGAGGAACCTCGGTAGTAAGTATGACTTTATTGATATGGGTGCATATTCTGAGGAGTCTGTTGATTACCCGGATTACGCTAGGAAGGTTGCTGAGGCAATATTGGATGGGTCGGCGGATAGAGGTATATTGGTGTGTGGTACGGGTATAGGTATGTGCATAGCCGCCAACAAGTTCCCCGGCATCTATGCCGCCCTGGTATATTCTGATGAGACGGCTATCCTGGCTAGGCGCCACAATAACTCCAATGTAATATGTTTGGGTGGTAGAACCATGGATTATGACGCTGCCCTCAGATGGGTTGAGCTATGGTTAAATGAGGGGTTCGAGGGTGGCCGCCATTCAAGGAGGGTTGGGAAGATAATGGAGGTGGAGAGGGAGCTATGCGGCCGAGGCTCCAGGTAGCGCTTGACCTAACTAGTCTCGAGGATGCGCTTAGGATTGCTGGAATAGTGGCTGACTACATCGATTTCCTCGAGGCTGGGACGCCCCTGATTAAGGTGGAGGGGTTAAGGTCGGTTGAGGCGCTGAAGAATGAATTTCCTGATAAGGTGGTTGTGGCGGATATGAAGACTATGGATACTGGTTATTTGGAGGCCTCCCTCGCCTTCAAATATGGGGCAGATTATTCTACGGTTATGGCGGCTGCTGATATAGACACGATTAGGGGTGCAATAGATGCAGCTAGGGAATATGATAGGGGTGTTATGGTTGATTTGATGGGTGTCAGTGACACCGGCTATGTTGCTGAGATAGCGGGTCTAGGGCCTAGTTTTCTGATTGTTCATTCGGGGATAGATATGCAGCATAGGGGTGTAACTCCATTCGCCTTCCTCAAGGAGGTATGTACATTGGATACTGGTATACCGGTTGGAGTCGCTGGTGGGATTAAACCTGAGAATATTACCTACCTCAAGGGCCTAACCATCGACTTGGTTATCGTGGGTGGATATATAACTAAGGCTAGGGACCCGGTGGAGGCTGCGACTAAGATAAGGGAGGCCTTGGAGACCCTGTAGTATGACCAATTAAATCTATGCTTTGATATGGTGGTAGAATCTATGTTCCCATTGGATTCAGGGACTGTCTTGGTGGTCGGCGCCGGTGGTGGCGGCGATATAGTTACTGCCTCGGTCTTTGGATATAAACTGCGTAGATTAGGGTTTGAAGCATATATTGCGGCGCCGCCTTGGGAGAGGATGGTTGTAGACCCTGTCCCGGGCCCGATAGCACTAGATGAAGTATATGGATATCTGGAGTCTGGGGAGAATTATAAGGTTATAGATGGTTCCTCTTATGCGTTAAGGAATGGAAATCGGGTTGTGTTCCAAGCAGCTAATGTATCTGCCGCCCTTGGAGAACCAATATACATATATAGTCTGTCTAATGGGGTGGTGGGGGCTTCAAGGGGATTGTTGGAGATTTGTGATAGGCTCGATATAGATTTGGTTGTGGCGGTCGATGTTGGTGGAGATATTCTTGCCCTTGGGGATGAGGATGAGCTCTGGAGCCCTTTGGCGGATCAGGTAACACTGGCTAGTCTAAATACTATATGGAGGGATAGGGGTATAGATGTTGTTTTAGCTGTAGCGGCGCCTGGTGCTGATGGTGAGCTTGATAAGGAATATGTTTTGGGTAGGGTAAATGAGGTGTCGAGGCTGGGCGGGTATATAGGGGCTATGGGCTTCGATAAAAGTGATATTCCAATTTTTAGGAGGATTCTATCCAAGGCTGTCTCGGAGGCGGGTCAAGTTATACTCGATGCATTGGAGGGGTATGTGGGTTGGAAGGTCATTAGGAAGGGGACTAGAAGGGTTTATGTAGACGTGGTTTCTACACTCGTTTTCCTAATGGATGCAAATACTGTATTTAATATGTCTCCGATGGCCCCAAAATTGGTATCCACATCATCTATAGATGAGGCCAATGAGATACTTATTGGAATGGGTGTTCCAACTGAGTATGAGTTGGAGATTGAGGCATCTAAATTGGCTAGGGAGCGTGGGGGCAATGGGGTCGATAGTGAGTTGATCAATATGGCGAGGCTAAATGTATTGTCGAAGGTCCGGAGACGTAGGCAACAATAGGTATGTATATACTCAACGACTCTGAATCTAAATACGTAATGTTAAATTAGTCTGGAACCTATCTAGACTTTGATATGAATATACACACCATAGTCAATAGCCTATTTGCATCAAATACATATGTCCTGAATATAGATTCTGATGCGATAATTATAGACCCCGGGTCTTCTATAGAGCGGCAGATAAGTTATATCGAGTCTATGAATCTAAATCCTAAGGCTGTCTTGGCGACCCATGGG
Source organism: Candidatus Geothermarchaeota archaeon (assembly GCA_015522055.1). Classification (GTDB taxonomy): domain Archaea; phylum Thermoproteota; class Nitrososphaeria; order Geothermarchaeales; family JDFR-13; genus WAMZ01. Next base: position 474 of record WAMZ01000101.1, on the reverse strand, counting down.
CATATAGACCACATTATAGGTGTGGCTGAGCTCTGTAGCTACTTTGATATCCCATTCTATATACATAGGGATGACGTTAATCTACTTAGTGACTCGGAGCTTAGCAAAGTAAGGCTATTTATAGGAGACTTAGACTTAGAATTTAGATACCCAGATGGCTTCTTGGAGGAGGGGGGCCAAAACATAGGCGGCTTCGATGTAGAAATCATACATACACCTGGGCATACATATGGGAGTGTATGTATCAAGGTAGGAGACAAGATATTTACTGGTGATACCATCTTCAGAGAATCTATCGGAAGAACAGACTTCGGTGGAGATATAAACCTGTTAGTAGAATCAATCCATAAAAAATTATTTGGGGAACCGGATGACATTATGTTATACCCAGGGCACGGCCCAACTACCACAGTAGGTTATGAAAAAATCCATAACCCATTCGTGGGGATAAACGGCTGTCTCTTATACACACCT
>WAMZ01000100.1 GCA_015522055.1 Candidatus Geothermarchaeota archaeon | reverse complement strand
TACCAGGGTATCTAGGTCTTGGGTGAAGCATCTAGCCAGTAAATTAAGTACCCTACCATAAATAATTAGCTTGTCTACCTCCGCCCTAATAGATTCCACGTCGATATCCATCCTACTCAACATATAGTTTCATCAAGCTACTTATGCTTTTCCTACTACCTCTATCCCCGACAGCCCCATTCCATACCGCGAAGGCAACCGTATATAAGTTACCCGGGGTTATACTAATCTCACCCTTATGGGCGTCGGAGGCACCCAACTTCTTAGCAACCACTACGCTCCACTTTCCAGCACTCCAGACACCCCAGCCATCGGCATCCTGGGTAGGCAATGTAGTTATCGTACCAGGACCGAGGCCCAGGAGCTTCTCAACCGGCCTATCCCTAACCATCTCAGAGAATATATTCCCGGCCGCGAACCCGACGAAGGTCAATGCATTCTTATCGGCTAGGTCAAGCGCGCTCTTAGGCTTACCATCAGACACACCCTCCACACCGACATGCTGATAAGCATCCACAGCCACGTTCGGAAATGCAGTCTCTAGATCCGTAAAGCCCTTCTCCAAATCACGCTGCCAATCCGCCCTCCACTGTAGAATAGTCGCAGCCTCGGCGCTAGTCCCCATCCTCCAAGCCAAGCCACTAACTGGGTGGCTCAGGAGCATGACTGCGCATGCATCCTTGAACTCACCAACCCTAACAACAGAGTCATCCCTATTGGGGTCCCCCCACTCGAGCCTAAATCCTATCCACTCCCCATCATGGAGCGCCTTTACATTAACCGAGCCAGTTATCTCAGTCGTCTTCATAGGCTTAACTATAGACTGGGGTATCAGCTTAATGTCATGGGACTCAGCCTTATCCCAGATGGGTGAAGCAGGGTCCCTCCTCGGAACCTCATCAACCTTCTTGACAACGATATCCGCGACGGGCTTCGGGGCTGGTCTACCAAGCATGAGGCCTATAGCCGCGGCCACCGCCGCAGCCCCACCACCTATCAGGAGCCACCTCCTCTTATCCGATACCTTCTCACCAGACATTCAAACCACCTCACACATCATTCCTAATATATACATCGAGTAATGGGTCATAGGAAGGCCTAACCAGCAGCTCCTCCTGAATCGGCACCCTAACAACCTCCCTACCATCATCGTCATACCCTATGACATAGTCGCCAGACACCCTGAACCTAGTATAGACATGCATACTCGAGTTTGATAATAGTAGGGCGCCTATAACCTCGACATCATTCTCCTCGATCGCCTTCTTATAGTTATTTACGGCCTCCACACCATATGGCCCGAATAGCATGGTTATGAACTTATCGTTAGAAACGTTTATGGGCGGTATATAATAGATGTTTGGCTCTAGGCCGAGCTGTGGGAGGAGTGGGGCGGCAACCTTCTTGATATGGACTAGGAAGTCTATCGGGTTCTCCGGGTCCGCCTCCTCAGGCGGATTTATATATCCAAATGTCCTGATCTTACCTATGCAGTTCCTGAAACATCTAGGCAGAATCTTCTTCTCTATAGCGGGGTAGCAGAATATACACTTCTCAGATATCCTAGTGACATGGTTATAGAATACCTTCTTGTAGGGGCATGACCTGAAGCACTCCCTATAACCCCTGCATCTAACCTGGTCTATCAAGACCACACCGTCTTGGCCACGCTTATATATAGCCCTCCTTGGACATGCGGCTAGACAGGCTGGATATGTACAGTGGTTACATATCCTTGGTAGGTAGAACATCCATACTTGGTGTGGAATCCTAATGAATCTATCCTCATCAGAGATTGGTTTACTAACCTCATCCTCACCCCTATTTGGCGATATATAATCTATATCATTAGGTATATAGCCTAGGGATATCTCGTTCTCGGGGCTGGCCTCGAAGATCGTCTCACCCTTATAAACCCATTTACCACCCTCTCTACCCCACTTCTGTACACCGAGCATATCGAGTATCTTGACGTCCCACCCCATGGGGTAGGAGCCCCAAGGCTTACACTCCACATTATTCCAGAACATATACTCCTGACCCTTACCAGACGTCCAGGTAGCCTTACAAGCCATGGTACAGGTCTGGCAGCCTATACACTTATTTAGGTTGAAGATACCTGCGGCCTGCCTACCAACCCTAACCTCCTCATAGGGATAGAACATCTCCCTACCCAACTGCCAGTTATACACCATCGGCATACCTACTCCACCTCCACATAATCACCAGAGAGATATTTCTTAACCTTATCACTCTCATAGGTAGGCCTCAAGCCCTCCTCAGCCGGTGGCCACTTACCCTTCCCATTCAAGCCACCATCCTCAGCCTTAGTAAACTTAACGAATGATTCACGTGGAGCTCCATTAGCCGTATGGATATCCGGAGCATACCCCTTCCCGATAACCGATACGAAGCCCGACTTACGCACCAAGCTGTCGGTTAAGAGAGTCGGCTTAATCCATGTACGGGTGATAGACTGATGCCCACCATATCTATACGAAGCGGTGTAGCCAGTCCTCGGGTTCCTAGCAAGCTTATCCTTTCTGGTCTCATGGCCTTCTACACTACCGTGGCTCGCCATGTAATAGTTAAACCAACACTTAGCCGTGCCTGGTGGAATGCTTGGGTTGAACCTAATCCTAGCCAGCCACCTAAATGCCTTATAGTCCTCAGGCTTATCCTGCCAACCCACAAAAGGCTGTACAGACGGATCACCATCCACCCATACGTAATCGCCGTCATCTAATCCGAGCTTCTTACCATCCAATGGGTTAATATCGACATATCCCTCAGCCACCCAAGGCATCCTCTTATCCTGCCTATATGGATCTGAGAACGGTGTAAACATGACCGCGCTAATATCAACGTTAGCTGCTATCGTATGCACTATACCCCTATGCTTAGGGGTCGGAAGTATATGGGTATATCCAAGCTCAGCTAACGGGTGCTTCGTCTTCTTCACTTCATCCCAAGTCATGATTACATTCCTAACCTGCCTAGTATCAGGACTCAAGTCATTCGGGTCTATGCCATACTCCTCAGGTGGCACAGGCCTCAAGGCCGGATGGGGCTTCGCGACAATTACATTAGGCATATAGGGCGTCGCCTCGGCCGGCTCCCTATACACAGGTATGTTCTCTCCATACTCGATGAACTCATCCTCCTCCCTATAGAACTCCATCCTACCACTTTTGGTAAACCATGGTACACTCTCATGCACCTGCTCCCAGCCGACGGCCAATGGCGTCGTCTTAGTATTATATAGATATGGTATACCCTCCCTAGCCTTCTCATCCAGCATCTCAAATGTATATCCCTTAGTAGTATTGCCAGCCTTTAAAGCCCTATTAATATATACTTCAATCCTATTCTCATACACGAACCTCCAGTAATTTCTGAACCTCTCGTCCCCCAGGAGTTTAGCCATCGCCCCTGCTATACCAGCCCAAACCTCAAAGTCGTCACGCGTGTCGAAGAGTCTACCCAATGGAGACATTGGCCAAGTAGTTATAAATGGAGTCGTACATGAAGCAACTATATCTGGGAACCTCCTCTCTATCCAGCTATCAACGCCAAATACGATATCGGCGTACTCACATGTCAATGACCAGAACCACTCAAGCACTACATACATCTCGATCTTAGGCAGGACATTCACGATTACATTGAACGCCCACTTACTATTACCCAGTATCGAGTTCGAGTTTGAGACCATAACAGACTTGGTCGGCGTAGGTACATGGGTCCAACCATTGAAAAGCTTATTACCGACTCTAAGTGGCCTATCACCATATGCATAATAATGGGCGGACTCAGGCTCCCAATACCTCTTGAGCCTAGCCATCTTATCTGGATCCAATTCCATATCGAACGGGTTCTCGGCTACCCACTGTCCAATCCCATTTATTATATCGAGCTTAAAGTTCCCCGCATAGCTACCCACGTTACCACCAACATTACCTACATTGGCTGTCAATGCCGCGACCAGGAAGACGGCCCTATCCTTGAGATCACCGTGGAAGAACTGGTTCACACCCATGCCAGTAGTGAATAACGTCTTACCCTTATTCTGAGCTATCAGCCTAGCAAGCTCCTCAATAGCCTCCTTAGGAGCCTTCGTAATCTCGGAGACCGTATCGGGGTCAAACTGATCCATCAAATATTGTTTAATCAAGTCGAAGACGGGGCGTACCTTAACCCTCTCACCATCGACAGTCTCGACCTCAAACTCACCCTCCAAGGCAGGATCTATACCAAGCTCCTTAAACCTCTCACCCACATCATCCCGTGTGATAACCTTAGGCTGGTTGGTATTCTTATCCCAGACCACATAGTCATCCCACTCCTCCCTCATCTGCCTCGGTATATACTGGACACTCTGCTCAGCCGGGGGCGGGATCTTCTCGCCAGGCTCAAATACCTTGACATAATTCTTCAACTCAGCCGGCTTATAATCAGGTATGATATCCTTGGCCCTGAGAATCTTAAGGTTATCCATCCTAACTAGGAGAGGCAGGTCTGTCTGCGTCTTCACAAACTCCTCATCATAAAGCTTGTCACGGATTATTACATGGGCCAGGCCGAGGGCGAATGCCGTG
>WAMZ01000099.1 GCA_015522055.1 Candidatus Geothermarchaeota archaeon | reverse complement strand
TGGCTAAACTATTGTTAATATATATTATAAATATGTGATAAATAAAATTATTAGTTTCATATAAATTTCAATCTCACACTAATTTTTTAATGATGTATGATGAGGGTAACCAGGCGTGATGCTCTAAAAATTATTGGTGCTACCACAGTTATTGGTGCTCTCGGTCTTAATCTACTAAAGGACAGGCCTTTCTACTTCAGAGTACTGGGTGAAGAGAAGACTCCTACGAAGGAACTTAGTGGTGAGTGGATAGGAACAGCCTGCTGGATAGGGAAGCAGGACTGTGGCCTGTTTGCTAGGGTTGTGGATGGAAGGCTGGTTGGCCTGGTTGGGGATCCAAATAATCCTAGGAATAGAGGTAGGTTGTGTCCTAAGGGTGTTTCTCAGATAGCGGCTGTATATAGTCCATATAGGGTCAAGTCTCCCCTTAAGAGGGTTAATGAAAAGGGGCGTCCGGGTGAGTGGGTGGAGATATCCTGGGATGAGGCCCTCGACATTGTGGCGGATAACATCAGGAGGGTTATGGATAAGAATCCTAAATTAATTGTTTGGCAGAAGGGTAGGAGTAAGCAGAAAAGTATCTATGATAAGGCCTTCGTCAAAACATTAGGAATAACGAAGATTGGCCATGGTGCATATTGTTCGGACACTGGCTATAGGGCCTGTGAATATACAGTTGGTTTACATGGTGTCTTGCATCCAGACTTTAGATACTGTAAATACCTTATCGCCTGGGGCTGGAACATCGTGAATGCTGGAGGGAATAAACTATGTTGGATTACTTGGCCCCAGGAGTTGGTCGCTGCTAGGGAGCGGGGTATGAAGGTTGTGCTATTGGATCCCCGTCGTGAACCTGGTGGACCGCATGTGGATGAGTGGGTTCCTATTCGGCCAGGAACTGACTTGGCATTCTGGCTGGCCGTAGCTAATGTCTTGGTTGAGAATGGTTATATTGATGTAGAGTTTCTGAAGAAGTACACGAATGCACCTTTCTTGGTTAAGGAAGATGGATACTTTATCAAGGTGGACGGGAAGGAGCTTGTTTGGGATGCCGTGAGTGGTGCTGCCAAACCCTATGATGAGCCTGGAATTGATCCTGCTCTGGAAGGTGAATATGTGGTTGATGGCATTAGGGTAAAGCCAGCTTATCAGGTTTTCAAGGAGCATATATCCCAATATACGCCGGAATGGGCTGAAGGCATTACTGATGTGCCTGCTGAGACAATTAGGAGGATAGCTATCGAGTTGGGAGAGAATGCGATGATAGGAAGCTCTATAGTGGTTGACGGTGTGAAGGTCCCCTATAGGCCTGTAGCCGTCCATGCATACCATGTTTCGCAACAGGAGCTGGGGTTCCAGGCAGTGAGGGCGTGTCTAATTGTATTTATGTTACTAGGCGCTATATCCGTGGCAGGCGGTGTTCATATAGATTTCCCGACCAAACAGGCTATTCATAAGAATTATAAAAAGTTGGAAAATGTAAAGGTAAGTAATGAAACCAACTTTAAGTTGGAAGGCAAATATTTCCCAATAAATAGCGTAAATCCGTCGATGATCGCTAGGGTAATGGTTAATCCCGAGAAATACGGTGTCAAAGAGCTACCTGAGATGATGATCCTACATATGGCGAACCCACTTCTTTCATTTACAGACCAAGATACTTTGATTAAGGCATATAGTAAGCTGAAGTTCGTCGTTGTAATATCGCCGTGGTTGAGTGAGACTGCGGACTACTTTGCTGATATAGTTCTACCTACTACTACGCTGGATAAGTTTGAGGGGCCTCTCCATACAAAAACGTTCTATGAGGATGCATATACCGCTAGATTAGCCCCAATACCTCACTTGTTCAATGCCAAGGATGAGGCCGATATCTATGCAGCTATATGTGATAAATTGGGGTTGCTGGATAAGTTTATCGATAACGTGATTAAGGAGGTTAAGATAGCCCCGGAGTATAAGGATGAGTTGGTAGATGGCTATCGTAAGGGTGAGTTGTCAAAGAGAATTATAGATGCCTGGGCGAGGACTAAGGGCCTATCTGAGGGGATTGAATATTTCAAGAAAAAGGGTACCCTATATGTTGGTAAGATACCAGCAAACATTCGCTATGCTGTGCTGTGGGACCCGCCCTTCCTCGGTATTAAACTAAGATTATATGGAGAGGGTTTGAAGAGGATTCGGGATGAGATGAGGAACATAGGGTTGGATAAGATTTATTGGCAGGACTATACACCTCTACCTACATGGAGAAAACCGACTTTAGAGAATTCTCCACCCGAATACAATCTATACCTAATCTCCTTTAAATTGATTGAGTTTAAACAGAGTAGAGCGACATTTATTCCTCAATTGGCTGAGATCGCGCCAGAACAGTATGTTGTTATTAATAGGAAGAAGGGGGAGGGGCTCGGTATACGGGATGGTGACTTGGTATGGGTGGAGTCTCATAACGCCGTTACTGGTGAGACTAGGAGGATAAAAGCTAAGGCTAGACTGATAGAAGGGATAAGGCCGGATACTGTTGGAATGCCGCATCACTACGGTTTCTGGGTCGATCCTGTAGCAAAGGATCGCGGACCAACGCCCAATACATTATTCTTCACATCGGAGGGATATGTGTCGATGACTCAGGACCAGACATTCCATGTTAAGGTTAGGATATGGAAGGCTTAGGGGTGGGAGTATGGTGAAGTATGCGTATGTAATCGACTTAAATAGATGTATGGGTTGTAGGACGTGTGTACTGGCATGTAAGATTGAGAATGGGGCGCCAGCAGGCATATTCTGGATGTGGGTGTTCAAATGGGAGGAAGGCGAGTACCCAAACGTGAAAGTCCGATATATGCCGAGGCCCTGTATGCATTGTGACAACCCACCATGTGTAAAGGTCTGCCCAGTCGGCTCTAGATACAAAAGGGAGGATGGCCTGGTCCTAACCGACTTCGACATATGCATCGGCTGTAGATATTGTATGGTGGCGTGTCCATATGGTGTAAATTACTTCAATTGGAAAGATCCTAAAAAGAATAACTATTATGACTGGCTCGGAGATGAAGGTAAGGACATATACGGCTCTGGCGATGTCAAAGACTACACGGGCGGCGTTATCCCACCATACAGGAAGCCGGAGTTCGATGAGAAGTGGGGAAGGGAGAGGAGGAAGGTGGCTGGAGGTGGACACTATACTGGGGTAATAGAGAAATGTACATGGTGTGTACATAGAATTGAGAAGGGGCTCAAGCCAGCCTGTGTAGAGAGCTGCCCTGTCGAGGCATTGCACTTCGGGGATTTGGAAGATCCCAATAGTGAGGTCTCGAAGCTATTGGCGACTCGACCCTGGTTTAGGCTTTTGGAGGAGTATAATACCGAGCCTAGAGTATTCTATATCGGCCAACCCCCACCATCTGAAAAGATTAGGGATCTGATATTCTCTACCCAAGCTAAACCAGTTTTAGATAAGCCTATGGGAGAGGTGGTGGAGAGCCATGGTTGATAGGGAGAAGATTCTAGAGTCTGTATATAGTATATCGAGTAGGTTCTGGGCCTTGATGGCTGCGCTCGTGATTGCTATTATAATATGGATTTATGCTTGGGGTATACAGTTGACAAACGGGTTAGTAGTGACCGGCCTAAGGGATATATGGATAGGGTCGCCATGGGGGCTGTATATATCCAGTTTCATATGGTGGGTCGGAATTGCACATGGTGGCATAGCTATCGCCGCAGTTGTCTATTTACTTAATTTACATGAATATAAGTCTTTGGCCAGGATAGGGGAGGTAGTGACCATACTATCTTTATCGATGGCTGGACTGAGCGTCGTGTTCGACATAGGTAGGCCGGATAGAGTCGCGAATCTCGTGATTTTCTGGTTAAATAGAGTAGGCCAATCGCCATTCATATGGGACTTAACAGTTATAGTGACATATTTCTCATTCAGTGTAGTATTTCTATGGCTTACTCTGAGGAGGGATCTCAGAGTCTTGATAGATACCCGGCCCAGATTTAAGTGGTTATATAAAATATTGTTGTTTGGGTATACGGAGGGGGAGGAAGAGAAGGTTGATAGGATGGCCAAATGGCTTGCCCTTGGAATCCTATCGCTATTGGTATTGCTTAGTGGCGGAGTGATTCCATGGATTTTCGGACTAATATCTGCTAGGGCTGGATGGTACGGCGGTCTTCAAGGTCCATATTTCCTTACGGCGGCGGTTCTATCAGCGATAGCGATAATGATATTTATAGGCGGCCTATTGATGAAGATCTATGGATGGGAGGAAGTTATAAAGCCGTCCGCTATTAGAGGATTGTCTAACTTCCTAGCTGTACTAATAATATTTTACTTTTGGTTTGTATTACATGAGCAGCTTACAATGAACTATGCACCTTTGTCACCTGAGATGGAGGTTTCTCAAGCGGTTCTCTTAGGGGAGCTATCCCCACTCTTCTGGACTTTCGTTATACTTCTTCTAATACCATTCATATATTTTGCGTTCCAAATTTTCTACCCCAAAGCATTTAATGTTAATATGGCCATACTCTCTTCAGCGCTGGTATTGGTCGCAATGTGGGTTAAGAGATTAGTGATAGTTATATCGACATTTACTTATACAGGGCTGCCATACCCAGGAGGTTTATACATACCCACACTCATTGAGATATACATTGAGATTGGAACGATATTCCTATTTATAGCAGGATTCTTAGTTTTCATGAAGCTATTCCCGATCATTCCCTTGGAGGCGTTGGAGAAATGATGGGGGATATTTTACATAGAATAATTCTACAGACGGTGGGAGAGTGGTATTCTATAACGAGTCAGGTAGGTTTATTCATCATTTTCTTTGTTATTGGTGTCCCTGTAGCTATATCTATACTGATGGCGTTGTTCAGTAGACCTAGGAATATTCGTATCTCGGGTCTTATGCTACTCGGCTTCGCTATTGTGGTTGTAGTATTCATTGTATTTGTATGGCTACTCGGCGCTATCCTATCATTCATCATCTCCTAATCTTTTTATCATTTTATCCCACGTACCATAATCCTGTAAAGTTAGGTTAATCTAGCATTTTCTCAAGGAATCTGGTTATAATGTGTTTCTGTATCTCTGTTGTACCCTCATAAATGGTAGTTATTACTGCATCTCTCAGGTATCTCTCTATGCCGGTCTCGAAGTCCACTCCCACGCCTCCATGTATCTGAACAGCCTCCCTGGCGCAATATTCAGCTGTCTCTGTGGCATATGCCTTCGCAGCGCTCCCCGCTAGAGCGACCTCAGGAAGCGTCTTCTCAGGGTATTTAAACTGTTCCTCACTTATCTGGGCTGCCCAGTAGGTTAGTAGCCTCGATGCCTGTAGCCTCATAAACATGTCTGCTATCTTAAAGGAGACTCCCTGCATTCCATATATCTTCCTCCCAAATGCCTCCCTATTCAACGCATATTGTATCGCTTTGTCAAAGGCTCCTTGAGCCATCCCTACGGCCTGTGCAGCTATATTTATCCTTGTGAAGTTGAGGAGGGTCATTGTATAATAAT
>WAMZ01000098.1 GCA_015522055.1 Candidatus Geothermarchaeota archaeon | reverse complement strand
GTTTTTCATAGAAGTTCTCATCAACAGATATTTATCATTTTTTGTATATTGATATAGCATCATAGCAGAGTAAGATAATGTCCTTACATTTGTAAAATATAAGTGCAGTTTTGCATTGAGTAGGCTCTTAGATACATTTGTGTCTAGGAGATATGAAATTTCGGGACCCATATCCCCAACTATTGCTATGGGGAGGTCGGTCTGTGAAACTATGTAATCTATGAGTATTTTATTATTTTTCTCAATTGTGACCCACTGGTATGTTGCAAAGCCGGAATAGGTTGACATCGATATAACTAGAATCAACATCATGGTTTTTTTGAGGTTGACCTCCATACCAATTAACCCTCCAACTACTTCATGATTTTAGTATTAAACAATATTAATGTTAATAATTAATACGTAGGTATAACGGGTCGATGCTAGCTCCAATGGTCTATTCTCCCCATCTTCAGTATCTAGTTGTTCTAGCTTATTATTTCATAATTTAACGTGTTAAAGGCTGTAATTTATTATACTTGAGGGTTCATTGGACATATTCAATATTCAATTTATTATATAACTTGGTCTAGGGTATGTGCTATGGTTGAATCTATGTTATTCTCTGGATTTTAGACTCTTTATAAGATATGGGTTTAATTCTTAAGCAATCTTCTTCCCTTATTGATGGGATTGGATATTTAGGGTTGATGAGTTTCATTAGGCTAGTAGTTGGGTCTAAAGTTTCTCTAGTAGCTTCTCCCTTTTTAGTATATCAATTATGGTGTCGATCGATCTTAGGATTAGGGAGTTGTTTATGAGCCTTGCTCCCTTCTCTCCTTTCTTTAATTCTGTGCTGTCTATCCATTGATACTCTCTATATTTAATTAACTTGTTCAATAGATCCACTCCCTTAGAGATATCGTTGTTTATGATGTAGGTGTATGCATATAGTATGTTTAGGGGTATCCATATACCCCCGTTTAGGTACTCTCCCATCTTTATCTTCTTGACATTGGGGTTATAGCTATATGGTGTGTTTAGCTTTAGGAGCCCTTCCTCTGTGGATAGGGCGTTATGTAGTGTGTTGATGTGGGTTATCACCTTGTCGTCCTTTGAATAGCTCTCTGTCTCAGCCATAATTATTGTGTCTAGCATATAGGTTAGGTCTGCAGCCCCATACGGAGTTATTAGGTTGATAAAGTAGTTGTTATACCATAGGTACCTGCTCATGGAGTCTATTAACCTAGACATCTTTTCCCTAATAATTGAGAGCATCTGCTTTTCACCTAGAGATATAAATAGGTTTATTGACTTCTCGAGTAGCATTAGGTACATTAGATTGCTGTAGGTGACTATCCCATCTCTACCCGCCTCATATGCCCAGTCCTCACCGGGTCCCTGCATAAGTAACCCGGTTATTTTGAACTCTTTCTTAAATAGATATCTAAGGCTTTGTTTAACAATGGGGGACACGCTCTTATTAAGGTCTTCCTTCATTAGTAACGCGATATCTATTAATATTGCCGATGCTATACATGTCGAGTCTATATCGGGGTTCTCCCCCTGTATAACTAATCTATCTCTATGGATCCTGCTTGGGAAGCCCCCTGCTACTCGGGTAATATAATTTTTTCCTTTTATGGTCTCTCCACCCCTTGTCTCCACCTCCAATACTTGGTTTGGGTTTAGCTGACTCTTACTCAAGATATCCTTTAAAGGTTCTAGAACTGGATTATAGTATCTCACATCCTTCTTCTTAGTTATGTATGATATTGGGAAGTATACTAATCGTATCTCGAATCCCTTGTCTATCTCTCTCCCGAGTCTAAGTATGTCTCTATGGAACTCCCTCTGTATATCGTCTCTATGCTCAAGTAGTATTCTGACTTGTTGGAGCATGTCTTTACCGTTGTTCTCCATTTATATACCCCCTATGTTACTAACTCTTAACATATTTAGATTTGCGTCTGGACATATATAATAGAATCTATTCATTGGGTGGTATCATTGAATAGGAGGTTATTGGTTACCAATGACGATGGTTATAGGAGTTTTGGTTTGAGGAGCCTTGTTAATAGTCTCTCTAAATCATATGATGTTACGGTCGTCGCGCCCGATGGGCCTAGGAGTGCGTCGGGTTTAGCCCTAACGTTTTATAGGCCACTTAGGGTTAGGGAGTTTAATTTCAATAATGTCCCGTACTATGCCGTGAATGGTATGCCGGGGGACTGTGTCTCCATAGGCCTATTCCATATTTTGAAGGGCAACCCGCCGGATATGGTTGTATCCGGCATCAATATTGGTGAAAATGTTTCCATGCTTGAGTTCTTCATGTCTGGGACCGTGGCGGCAGCGATATATGCATCTATACATGATATACCTGCCATAGCTTTCTCAAAAAGGGTGGAGGGTGTGGATGTATTGTCTCCTGACCAGGTTGTCGATGGGTTCGATGAGGCTGGTGAAATAGCTAAGGTGATGGTGGATGTATTTATTGAGGCTGGTTTCCCACGTCAGGTGAATCTGATTAATGTGAATTTCCCAGCTAGACTTAGTAAGGATAGTAGGGTTGTGGTTACGAGGTTGGCGCGTAGGTCGATAGATTCCAAGGTGTATGTACGTAAAGACCCGCGTGGTAGGCCATACTATTGGATATGGGGGGATAAGAGGGCTAGTTTTAGGAGGGGGACCGATGCGTATGAGGTTATCAAGAGGAATAATATATCGGTTACGCCGATTACATTGGGGCTCCAATCGGATGATGCGGTTAAGAGTTTGAGGGGATTGGCCGACTATATCACGGAGAGGGTTAGGAATCTATTCATTTAGAATATATTATTCATCTGTTAATACTCTCGGCGTCAACCATATATATTAGATTTATAGTTTTTCCATGTATTCGGATTCTTGTAAATAAGGTGGATACATATGTTTGATGTTGCGGTCGTTGGCTTGGGGCCCGGTGGGAGTAGCGCAGCATACTATGCGGCTAAGTCTGGTGCCAAGGTAGTGGCATTTGAGAAGAGGAGGGAGATAGGCATCCCTATTCAATGTGGAGAGTATTTGCCTAGGGAGCATATGTTCAAGGAGATCCTGCCCAGCGCCAAGCATATAGACCTATTGGTTAGTTACCCGAGGGAATTGATTAGGGTTAAGACTAGGGGTGTAGTTCTTTATAGCCCTAAGGGTAAGCCCTATAGAGACTCATTCGATGGATATATCGTTGATAGGGCTGGCTTCGACAAGTGGCTGGCTTCACTCGCGGTTGGTGCTGGCGTTGATCTTAGGATAGAGTCTACTGTATACAGTATTAGGTGGATGGATGGCTTCTATAGGTTATATGTATCGTCTCCAGCTGGTAAGTATGAAGTCGATTCTAAGGTTGTTATATTGGCCTGTGGGGCTTCATCCCCATTGAATGAGATGGTGGGTCTAGATAAGGAGGAGGATCCATATAACCTGTCCCCCGTTATCCAGGTTCAGATGGCTGGGGCTGATGTTCCCGAGGAGGATATAGAGATGTATACTGGCAATGAATATTGCCCGGGTGCGTATGCATGGATATTTCCTAGGGGTGACGGCTTTGCCAATGTGGGTCTCGGTATAAGGAAGCCCTATCTCCCTAAGGATAAGGGATGGGGGATCAGGGATTATCTGTGGCATTTTATTAGGAATCATCCTATAGCATCGGAGAAGCTTAGGGGTGCCAAGCCTATAAGTATAGTTGGTGGCCTAGTGCCTGTAGGGCCTCCCCTGAAGAGTGTGGGGAGGAATGTATTACTGGTTGGGGATGCAGCGAACCATGTATTGGCTTCGGTTGGTGCTGGTATACCAACTGCGGTTATAGGTGGGTCCCTGGCTGGGAAGGTGTCGGCTGGGTATGTCTCTGGCGATAATGAACTAACGCTTTATGAGCGGCTTTGGAGGGAGGAGTTTGGCGATGCATTGGATGCTGGATATAAGATTAGGCAGGCTATAGATGTCTTAAATAGGAGTGACAAGCTTATGGAGAAGGGCCTAGAGCTTTTCGGGGAGCAACATATGTCTGACTTTGTGAGGGCTAAACTCTCGATGTCTATTAGGTTCATGTCGTGGGTAAGTAGTATAGCTAGAACTCTATAATCTCAACAGTCTTCTCCGGCATCTTGAGGATTGCGTACGTCCTCTTTCCAGTTAGATATCCACAAGCCTCCCCCGGATTGAGATACAAGACTTCGTTATAGTATTCTATTATGGGTTTGTGTAGATGGCCAGCTATAACTACCTTATACTCCCCTGATTTGATTAGGGCCTCGACGATCCTCTGGTCCGTTCCATGGGTAACTATTATTGAGGCGCCTAAATTGACGACCAGAGTGTTGTATGAGAAGGCCCATCCATAGTCCATATACTTCTTTTTAAGCAACTCTTTCTCTCCGTCATTGTTGCCTGCAACTCCGAAGACCTTGGCCTTCATCTCAGACATCCAGTCGATTGTAAAGGGTGATATATGGTCTCCAGCGTGTATAACTATTGATATTCCCTCACTATTAACTGACTTTATTATCTCCTGGATAGCATTTTTATTATCGTGTGTGTCAGATATAACTGCTATTTTCATATTCTTTCACCCATACTGGCAATAAAATTTTTTTAAATTCATAACATAATTTAATTTTTTTATATTAATAATATCATGAACCCCGGTGTAACGGGTTTATTATAAAATTTATAGATGGATGGTGGTATATTTGTGTTGTCTCCCTAGTGGGAGGAGACGGGGTTTATCGGCTATAGTTGGTATTCTCATACTTATTCTGATTGTTGTTTCGACTGGTCTTATAGTTTATAATATGGTTATATCTTTCTATAGCCAGTCCACTGCCTCGTCTGGT